>CBFHKB010000005.1:0-51520 GCA_965656295.1 Psychroflexus sp. | reverse complement strand
TTGGTTATTTCCAAAGAAAAAATATAGCATAAACACTAATCTTAATGGAGAAGAGCGTGCTTTAGTGGTGACAGGAGAAATGGAAGAGGTGATGCCTTTAGATATTTATCCTATGGAGCTTCTTAAAGCTTGTTTAGCTGGTGATATCGAAAAGATGGAAAATCTTGGTATTTATGAAGTGATTCCGGAAGATTTTGCATTGATAGATTATACAAATACTTCCAAGATAGAAGCACAACAAATTATTAGAAACGGATTAGATTTAATGTTAACTGAAGTAGGATAAAAATTTTGCTATGAATTGGATTAGAAAAAAAATAGATAAAATTAAAGAGCCGTTTCAGCCTGGCGAAAAGTTCGAAAAATATGCGCCTGCTGTAAACGCTTTAGATACCTTTTTGTTTGTGCCAAACCATACCACACAAAAGGGAGCACACGTTCGTGATGCGGTCGATTTAAAACGGACAATGATTACGGTTGTTATTGCATTAATACCAGCTTTAATCTTTGGCATGTGGAATACAGGTTATCAACACTTTGTGCAACTTGGCCAAGAGGTTGGTTTCTTTGAAGCTTTCATGCACGGTGCATGGAAAATTGTACCTATGATTATTGTCTCTTATGGTGTTGGTTTAGCATTAGAGTTTGCTTTTGCCATTATGAGAGGTCATGAAGTGAACGAAGGTTATTTAGTAACGGGTTTATTAATCCCTATGATTATGCCTGTTGATATTCCATTATGGATGGTTGCTTTGTCCGTAATATTCGCCGTTTTAATCGGTAAAGAAGCATTCGGAGGAACAGGAATGAATATTTTAAATCCAGCTTTAACAGCTCGAGCCTTTGCCTTTTTTGCCTACCCAACCTATATGTCGGGTAATCAAGTTTGGGTGAGTGAAGCCTCTAAATTAGATGGCGTATCTGGAGAAACTATTTTGGGGACTTTGGCAGCCAACAAAGAAGTTGCTTACGATACAGCTTCTATGTTCACTGGTGTTATTCCAGGATCTATTTCTGAAACCTCTACCTTATGTATTTTAGCAGGAGCATTAATCCTGATGCTAACTAAGGTCGCAAGTTGGAGAATTATTGTAAGCGGATTTATTGGAGCAGCAGTTATGGGACTAATTTTTAATGCTGTAGGTAGTTCAGTTTTACCCGGTAATGGTTTAATGAATTTCCCATGGTATCAACACCTAGTTGTTGGCGGTCTTGCTTTTGGTGTTGTTTTTATGGCGACAGATCCGGTAAGTGGTGCGCAAACAACCAGAGGTAAAATTATTTATGGGTTTCTAATAGGATTGTTTGGAATAATGATTCGTGTCTTTAACCCAGCTTACCCAGAAGGGATTATGTTAGCTATATTATTAATGAATGTTTTTGCGCCAACAATTGATTATTACGTAGTGCAGGCTAATGTTAATAAGCGAAAAAAACGTTTAAAAGTACAAACTGTAAAAACAGCTTAAAATGGATAAAAATAGTAACGCTTATACATTTATTTTCGCCATCGCTATGGTAATTGTTGTCGCAGTAGCACTGTCTTTTACGGCAACAACTTTACAGCCTCGACAAGCTGAAAATGTAAGGCAAGAAAAAATGCAAAATATACTCTCAACATTTACAGGAGACTCTATTATGGTCGACGGTAAAAAGGTTGAGTTAACGCGTGCAGTAGCTTCAGAAGTCTACACTGAATATGTGAAAGAAGAATTAGCTTTAAATGCTCAGGGTGAACCAAAAGAAGGTGTAGATGCTTTTAAAGTTAAATTAGCAAAAGAGTTATCTAAAGATCAAGATGAGCAAAGTTACCCTATTTATGTGGCAAATTACAATGGGAGTTCGTACTACGTAGTGCCATTAAGAGGAAGTGGTTTATGGGATGCTATTTGGGGTTACGTTGCCTTAGAAAGTGACTTAAATACCATTAAAGGGGTAGTCTTTGACCATAAAGGTGAAACAGCTGGTTTAGGTGCTGAAATAACTACCGATTGGTTCCAAGCTCGTTTTAACAATGAAAAAATATACAATGATCAAGGCGAAGTTGTCGGTGTAGAAGTTGAAAAAGGATACAACGGTGGTGAAGATAAATCTGATAATGCTGTTGATGCTATTTCAGGAGCTACGATCACTGGTGATGGCGTCACAAAAATGATGAAAGAACGCTTAAGAAGTTATAAGCCTTACTTTGAGAAAATTAAGAAATCTGGTAAAGTAGCAATACGTTAGTTATGAAAGATATATATCAAAAAGATACTAGTAAAGCTGATAAAAAGAAAGAGATGATTATGTTTCTTTCAAGTTCTGAAGAAAAAGAACATTTTTTATCAAAAGCAAACCGTAAAATATTATCAGATCCATTAAATGATAATAACCCAATAACTGTTCAAGTACTTGGAATTTGTTCTGCATTAGCAATTACTGTCCAATTAAAACCTGCGATAGTGATGTCCTTAGCTGTGGTATTTGTTATGGCATTTAGTAATGTAATCATCTCTATACTTAGAAATTCTATTCCTAGTCGTATTCGAATTATTGTACAATTAGTAGTTGTTGCAGCTATGGTAATTCTAGTGGATCAAATATTGAAAGCTTTTGCCTATGATGTCAGTAAGCAATTATCTATTTTTATAGGTTTAATTATTACGAACTGTATTATTATGGGTCGTTTAGAAGCGTTTGCATTAGGGAACGGTGTTTACAAATCCTTCCTTGATGGTATAGGGAATGCTGCAGGTTATGGATTTATTTTAATTGTCGTTGCTTTTTTTAGAGAACTTTTTGGTTCAGGAAAATTACTAGGCTACGAAATCCTTGGACACAAAGGTCTAACTATTGCAGACTCAACTGGCCTATATGCTTTAGGCTATGAAAATAATGGTTTCTTTTTACTATCTCCAATGGCTCTTATTGTTGTGGGTATTGTAATATGGGTGCAAAGAGCTCGAAACCGTAAATTAATCGAAGAAAACTAAGAAGATGGATTTAGTCAATTTATTTGTAAAAAGTATTTTTATTGAGAACATGGTATTTGCCTACTTCTTAGGAATGTGTTCTTATCTTGCGGTTTCAAAAACTGTAAAGACAGCTGTAGGACTAGGAGCTGCAGTAATTTTCGTATTATTAATCACAGTTCCGGTCAACTATTTAATTAACGAATATCTATTACAGCCAGGTGCTTTACAGTGGTTAGGCTCAGAGTTTGCTGAAGTAGATCTAAGTTTTTTAAGTTACATCATGTTTATCGCTGTAATCGCATCGATGGTTCAACTTGTTGAAATGATTGTTGAAAAATTTGCTCCTGCCTTATATGGTTCTTTAGGGATATTTTTACCGCTAATTGCTGTAAACTGTGCTATATTAGGAGGTTCGTTATTTATGCAACAAAAAGCTTTTGACGGGATTTCCCAAGCTGTTACTTATGGTGCGGGAAGTGGTATAGGTTGGTTCTTAGCTATCTTAGCGATCGCTGCTATACGCGAAAAGATTGCATACTCTAATGTGCCAGCACCTTTAAAAGGTTTAGGTATTACCTTTATCATTACAGGGTTAATGGCTATTGGTTTTATGAGTTTTATGGGTATCAAACTAGAAGGTGGTGAAGCTACTACAACTACTGAAGATACAAATTCAGCAGTTATTGAAGAGACTTCAAACTCATCTAAAGAAACAGCTTCATTAAATACGTTTATAAAAAACTAGAAAAAATATTGTTATGACAGTAATTATATCAAGTGTTGTAGTATTCTTAACCCTTATCTTACTTTTGGTGATTGTATTACTATCAGCAAAAGCTAAATTATCTCCTTCGGGTCCCGTAACTGTTAATGTTAATGGTGAGAAAGATATTGAAACTGGTTCTGGTTCAACATTATTATCAACTTTAGGTGATAATAAGTTGTTTTTACCATCGGCTTGCGGTGGAGGAGGAACATGTATCCAATGTAAATGTATCGTTAAAGAAGGTGGTGGCGCAATTCTTCCAACTGAAGAGCCACACTTTACCCGTAAAGAAATTGCTGAAGGCTGGCGTTTAGGTTGTCAGGTTAAGGTCAAAGAAGATATGAAGATTGAAATACCGGAAGAAGTTTTTGGTATTAAAAAGTGGGATGCTACTGTAGTTTCAAACTATAATGTTGCTTCTTTTATCAAGGAGTTTGTAGTTGAAATTCCTGAAGATATGGACTATAAAGCTGGGGGTTATATTCAAATCGAAGTACCAAAATGTACAGTAGATTTTAAAGATATGGATATATCAGCGCATCCAGAAGAACATCCTGGTGAACCTGATAAGTTCAAAAAGGAATGGGATAATTTTAATTTATGGCCATTAACAATGAAAAATACTGAAGTTGTAGAACGTGCGTATTCGATGGCTTCTTATCCAGCTGAAGGTAGACGTGTAATGCTTAACGTTCGTATTGCAACACCGCCTTGGGATCGAAGTAAAAATGCTTGGATGGATGTTAATCCTGGCGTAGCTTCATCTTACATTTTCAATCTTAAAGAAGGTGATAAGTGTGTTATTTCTGGTCCTTATGGAGAATTCTTCATCAATGAAAGTGAAGCTGAAATGCTATACGTAGGTGGTGGTGCAGGAATGGCACCTATGCGTTCTCACTTATATCATTTATTTAGAACTTTAAAAACTGGCCGTAAGGTGACTTATTGGTATGGTGGACGTTCTAAACGTGAACTTTTCTATATCGATCACTTCAAAGCACTAGAGAAAGACTTTCCAAACTTTAAATTCTATATGGCTTTATCCGAGCCAATGGAAGAAGATAATTGGAAAGAGAAAAAAGATATTAATGATGAGTCTGGTGATGGTTTTGTTGGTTTTATTCACCAATGTGTCATTGACAACTATTTAAACCACCACGAAGAACCAGAGGAAATTGAATTGTATTTCTGTGGTCCACCTCTTATGAACCAAGCGGTTCAAAAAATGGGTGAAGATTTTGGAATTCCAGATGAAAATATCAGATTCGACGATTTCGGTGGTTAATAATTATTAACTTAAATACACCCGAGCATACTGCTCGGGTTTTTTTTGCTATGTCTATTTTAAATAATCAACAATTGCATAATCTAGCGATGAATATCGTAGGTAAAGATTTAGAAGAGCAGGGGTATGAGTTTCTTGCTGTAAACAGCAAGCTTGGGAAAAACCCTCAATTCGTGGCTATTAAATCTTCAAAGCTTTTGTTTGTTATTGTTAGGGCTGTTGCGTATCCTGATAATCCAGTTATTTCTGATGTGGAACTTGCTAATAAGGTGAGTGTTCACGGAGCTAAGTTTAAAGCCAAGACCTTTTATGCAGGTGTAGGTTTAGCGAATTCAATTGATTATAATTTACCCATATCTGGAGATCAAGATTATGTGGTAAATTATTCCGGTTTAATTGAAATTAAGGCTTAAGAGGTTTTCGGCAAACCGGAATAGCTTCATCTTTATTAATACGGTATCTTTTTATTTTTTCTTCTCCAAGATGATTTGCGTACCTATTCACTTCAACTTCGAATCCTATTTGTTCTAGTTTTTTATAATAATCTTGACCATAGATGCGAACATGGTCGTACTGGCCAAAAATTAAATCTCTTTCTTTCTTATCTGTGATACTATCATCTGAAAATGTAGTTTTTCTAGATTCGTCTATAGGTATTTGAAGTATTGCGGTTCCACCAGGTTTCAGTACTCTAAATAGCTCTTGCATGGCTTTAGTGTCGTTTTTTATGTGTTCGAGCACATGATTGCAGAGAATAAAGTCGTAGGCGTTATCATCAAATGGTAAAGCACAGATATCTGCCTTAACATCTGCTATAGGTGAATTTAAATCGGTTGTCGTATAGTCTATATTGGTTTGTTTTTTAAACCTCATGTAAAAGGCTTGTTCAGGCGCAAAATGTAATAATTTGCAGGGTTTGGTAAGTAAGTTGGTTTCATTAGTGAGGTAAAGCCACAAAAGTCTATGTCTCTCTAAAGATAAGGTAGACGGCGATAATACATTTGGTCTAATTGTATTATAGCCATAGGGTAACATTGTCCTAAACCAACGGCCATCTATAGGGTCTTGGTATGTCTTTCCGAAATAAAAGTAAGGTAAGATTGGCTTGACTAGAGTGCTTATCATAATAAGCGCAGGCCTTGGAATACTATTAAGGATAAATTTTGAGATTTTCATACCTAGGCCATATTTAAAAGTGCCCAGAGCGGGAGTCGAACCCGCACGCCCTAATGGACACATGGCCCTCAACCATGCCTGTCTACCAGTTCCAGCATCTGGGCGTAAAATAAGTGATCTGGCTGGGGCTCGAACCCAGGACCCTCTCCTTAAAAGGGAGATGCTCTACCAACTGAGCTACCAGATCGTTTGGTTTACTTGTAGTGATCTGGCTGGGGCTCGAACCCAGGACCCTCTCCTTAAAAGGGAGATGCTCTACCAACTGAGCTACCAGATCTAAATTAATGAACTTTGTAAATGCGGGTGCAAATATACTATCTTAATTTATTTTATCAAGTCTTAAAGACCTATTTTTGTAGGAAATTTTAAAATTTGTTTTTAACGTGGTGAAAATTACTATTTGCGGTTATATGGGAATTGGTAAATCGACTGTTTCTGAGAAGGTTGCGGCTAAATTGGACGTTGATGCTTTCGATTTAGATCGTTTGATTGAAACAGCTTACGGTAATTCAATTTCAACACTATTTAAAGAAAAAGGTGAAATTTATTTTCGACAACTTGAACACAAGGTGTTAATTGATTTTTTAGAAACCCACGATAATTATGTTCTTAGTCTTGGTGGCGGTACTCCAATGTACTACAATAATGCTGAAATCACTCTAGTAGAAAACTCTATTTCTAGTTTTTATTTGGATGGTCACGTTAAGACTATTGTTAACCGTTTATCGAATACACCTGAAACTAGACCTTTAATAGCACATTTAAGTAA
Organism: Psychroflexus sp.; assembly: GCA_965656295.1. Lineage (GTDB taxonomy): Bacteria > Bacteroidota > Bacteroidia > Flavobacteriales > Flavobacteriaceae > Psychroflexus. The sequence continues at coordinate 44,567 of CBFHKB010000005.1, read as the reverse complement.
CAAAGATGATTTAACAGACTTTGTGAGGAAGCACTTGTTTGAACGTGTGCCTGTTTACAGAAAAGCAAAACATACTATTAATGTTGACCATAAATCTATAGCAGAGGTTGCTAACTCCTTACTTAGCTTAGTGTAGCATGCATATTAGAGTTTCCGTTAAAATAGACTTCAACATGATTTTTCATAGAAGTTGATAGAGAAATCCCTTTAAAATCGGCCTTAATCGGAAATGTTTTGTGGTTGCGATCAACTAAAACAGCAGTGCTAAGACTTTTAGGATTCGCTTGAAGAAAATAATTGGTAGCATAGATTAGGGTTCGACCTGAGTTTAAAACATCATCAATAACAATAATGTTTTTTTGTTCTAACTCACTAACATCAATATCGGTACTAATTTGTTGATGAGGCCTTTTTTTATCGATATTGAGTTTTATGATTGTAATAGTTTTTTTTGGCTGTGCTTTTAAAATAGCTTCACTAAGGAGTTTGGCAAAGTCTTGACCTTTAGACTCGATTCCAACTAAGTAGAGCTCATCATGATCATAGTAGCGTTCTACAATTTGATAACCTATCCTTTTAATTTTATTGGTAATGTCTGTATGCTCTAATATAATTTCAGGTGTTTTCATTTTTTTCGTTTTCAGGGTCAAACCAATCATCAATTTCTCGCCTATCTTTTTTTGTAGGTCTTCCAGATCCTTTTTTGCGATAATAATTTTGTGTATGTTTTAGTAAATCTAACTTATTAATATCTTCTTTTGGTGTTTTGTCTATGTAGTATATGCTAACTAGTTTAGCGCCAACTCTAGATTTGGGTAAGTCTAGTACCTCTACTTTATAATTGATTTGGTTTTTTCTAACTTCAATTTGGTCGGTAGGGTAAATCTCTCTTGAAGGTTTAACAATTTGATTATTTACACGTACATGCCCTTTTTTGCAAGCTTTAGTAGCGATACTTCGGGTTTTAAAATATCTTATGGACCATAAATACTTATCTATACGCATAATAGCTCTTTCAATTCTATAAGTTAATACCTGCAAAAATACAAGAAAATTGTATCTTGCAGCCAAATTTCAACTTAATGAAAAGAATTAATATACTTTATATATTGCTGTTAGCAATTATAATTTCAAGTTGTTCAGAAGACGATGGAGGAGGAACAACAATCGAGCTCCGTGATGAAGCTGAAGTTAGAGATGAAAATGCCCTTTCAATACAGGATTTTTTGAGTACCCATTTTTATAGATTTGAATCCAATCCTAACTTTGATCCTGTTGTTATTGATACCATTGCTGGAGATAATAGTAATGAAACACCTCTTATTAATTCAGAATTTTTAGAATCAAAAACAGTCATAAATAATGAGGTTGAATATGAGTTATTTTATCTAAAATTTAGAGAAGGAGCTATTTCACAACGTCATCCAAAATTTTCAGATTCTACCTTAGTTACCTATGAAGGCTATACTTTAGAAAGAGATATTTTTGACGCTTCTCCAAATCCTATTTGGTTTGACCTAACTGCTGTTGTTCGTGGCTTTTATGAAGCTTTACCTGAGTTTCGAGGCGCGACAGATTTCGAGTTAAACCCAGATGGTACGGGTTCTTTTAGTGATGATTTTGGAGTTGGTGCTGTTTTTATACCTTCAGGTCTAGGTTATTTTGCATCACCACCAGTAACTTCAGGAATAGGTGCTTACGATCCTATTTATTTTACGTTTCAAATGTACAGATCTAAGGAGTCTGACCATGATTTAGATGGCGTGCCAAATTGGAGAGAAGATGTTGATAGTAATAGACGTTTAAATGATGATGATACCGATGGTGACCGAGCTGCTAACTATTTAGATACGGATGATGATAATGATGGCGTGCCTACCAGAGATGAAATTATAATCGATGAAGAAACTGGTGAAGTTATTCTTCCTGATACTAACGGTAATGGTACACCAGATTATCTAGACAATACTTTTGCCCCAGAAATAGAAAGTTAATTTAAATCTATTTATTCATTAAACAAAAAAGCGAGATTTAAATCTCGCTTTTTTGTTTAATGTAGATATGTTTTTAAACATTTCTATCCATGTCAAAAGTCTCTAAATATTGAGCGACTTTCTGCACAAACTGGCCTCCAAGAGCACCATTTACAACTCTATGGTCATAACTATGTGATAAAAACATTTTGTGTCTAATGCCAATAAAATCACCTTCAGGAGTTTCAATTACAGCTGGAACTTTACGAATTGCACCAAGGGCTAAAATTCCAACTTGCGGTTGATTAATGATTGGTGTTCCTAAAACGCTACCAAAAGTACCAACATTTGTAACCGTGTAAGTACCACCTTGAGTTTCGTCTGGTTTTAATTTGCCTTTCCTAGCTCTGTGTGCTAAATCATTCACTTTTTTAGCCATTCCTAATAAATTTAATTGATCTGCGTCTTTGATTACAGGCACAATTAAATCGCCACTAGGAAGTGCTGCAGCCATCCCCAAATTAATATGCTTTTTCTTAATAATTTGGTCCCCATTCACCGATATATTAATCATCGGGAAATCTTTAATGGTTTTGGCAATAGCTTCCATAAAGATAGGGGTGAAAGTTAATTTTTCACCTTCACGTTCTTGGAATCCCTTTTTATGTTTATTTCTCCAATTCCAAATATTAGTCACGTCAACTTCAATAAAGGATTGGACATGGGCAGAAGTTTTTACGCTACTCACCATATGGCTTGCAACAATTTTGCCCATTCTTGACATTTCAATTACTTCATCTTCAGCATTAATATTTACAGGAGTATCAACCTTAGGTAAACTCTTTCCTGCTTTTGGTGGTGTTGTTTTTTGTTCCTGAGATATTGTTTTTGTTTCCTGACTTCTGTGCTTTACATAAGCAAGCATATCGTCTTTAGTTACACGGCCATCAAGCCCTGTTCCGTCAATTCTTTCTAATTCTTCTAGCGGAACACCTTCTTCTTTGGCTATGTTTTTAACTAACGGGGAATAAAAACGTGAAGCATCTGAAAAATTGGTCCCCTCAGATGTGACTGTTGAGCTAACATCAGAGATCTCTTGTTCTAATTCCGCAGCGTTTTCCGGAGGTGTGTTTTGACTACCTTCAGTTGAAGTTTCCGAACTTTCTTCATTGTCTTCTTCGCCTTCAGCTTCAATAATTGCAATAGTTTGTCCTACCTCTACAACATCATCAACTTCAAAGCACTTCTCGACTAATACGCCGTTAACTTCACTTGGAACTTCCGAGTCTACTTTATCTGTTGCAATTTCTAAGACAGCTTCATCAGCTTCTATAGGATCACCAACTTCTTTAAGCCAATTGGTGATAGTTGCCTCTGCTACACTTTCTCCCATTTTAGGAAGTTTAAGCTCTATTTTTGCCATACTATTAACGTAATACTGATTTTTGAATATAAAATTGCGAATTTACTAAATAAAGACCATTTCTGGTTTAAATATTATCATAAAATAGATTGATAGCTTCTCCTTGACTCTCGCTTGAGTCACTTCCAACAATATGATTTGTAGCTGAAACTAAAAACCGATATGACAAGTTTAGTTTTCGCCAAGATACCATTTTTATTAAGATTAATTGTTGTGAAACTTCATTTAGGTCAATAATTATGCATGATTTAGATGTGGGATTAAAATCAAGTTCAGGTGTTGGTTTTATGAATTTTAGGCTCGTATATTTTGCTTCTAGTGCAGTAAAGCGTTGAGGTGATGTGCTTATGATATAGGCTTTTTGGTTAGGTGTAGAGCGTATGGTTGATTTTCGATTGCTGGTAAATCTTTGGGCTAGATTAAAGACAAGTTTTAAGCTAAAGCTCATTAACCGGTTGTTGTAATATTTATCGTAAAATAAAATCATAGCTCCAAAAAACCGTTGATAATAAGCTTTGTTTTTAAGGGTACTTTCGCCTTTAAAGTGTAAGCAAATTTCACTTCCAACATAATAGTTTTGAAGTCCAAGTTGTTGAAGTTGATAACTAAAATCGATGTCTTCGCCATACATGAAGTAACGTTCGTCAAATCCGCCAATTTTTATATAGTGCTTGCGTTCGAGTAACATGAAGGCGCCAACCAAGACATCGGTTTGCCCTGTTTCAGTTTCGGTAATGTTGTTTTGGTAGTAATAGTGTGAACGACCTAATAATTTTTGCAGAGCTATTTTAGGTGTAGGAATACGCCGTTTAGATTCTGGTAAAAAATGTCCTTTCCCATCTATTAGTCGGCAGCTAACCGCACCAGCATTTGGTTGATGTTCTATAAATGTAAGTAATTGTTTAAAGCAGGTTTCAGATACAATTGTATCTGGATTTAGTATACAGATGTATTCGCCGTTGGCTTGTTTTACCGCTTTATTGTTAGCTTTTGCAAATCCTAAATTGGTTGAATTCACAATTTGTTTAACTTGGGGAAAGTGTGTTTTGAGCAGTGTCATGCTCTGGTCCTGGGAGTTGTTATCTACAACAATCACCTCTGCTGTAATATCTTGAGTTGCTTTAAGAACACTGTTTACGCATAAGCAAAGGTAATGTGGAACTTTATAGTTTAATATGATAACGCTAAGCTTCAACCTATTGTTTTAATGAGTTTTCAAATGGTATTCTATTTGTAATACTTCGGCCTAAGGTCACTTCATCGGCAAATTCGAGCTCGTCACCTACCGATATTCCGCGTGCAATTGTTGATGTTTTTATTTCGAAAGACTCCAATTGTTTATAGATATAAAAATTTGTAGTATCACCTTCCATTGTACTGCTTAGAGCAAAAATAATCTCGGTAATTTTTCCCTGTGTTGCTTTTTCTACCAAAGGCGAGATATTTAAATCGTTTGGTCCGATGCCTTCAATAGGATTAATTTTTCCATTGAGAATGTGGTATACACCGCGATATTGTTCTGTATTTTCTATGGCCATGACGTCTCTAATGTCTTCGACTACACAAACTAGCGATTTGTCGCGTTTAGGATTAGAACAAATTTCGCAGACTTCTTGATCTGAAATGTTTGCACAGTTTTTACACCGTTTAATTTTGGTTTTTAGCTCGATTAATGCTTTTGCTAAATCGGTCGTGACATCTTGATCTTGATTCAGTAAGTGTAGGACCAAGCGTAAAGCTGTGCGCCTACCAATTCCTGGCAGTAGGCCAACCTCATTAACAGCATTTTGTAATAATTTTGAGGAAAACTCCATGCTGAATTTCAATTTTACTTCAACTGGTAAAGTTAATTTTTTAATCTTAGATATTTATTAATTTAGCCAATTAAACCCAGCTTATGCAACCTAGCTTTATTTTGGCCATTGTGACGGCCTACTTTGCGCTTCTTGTTCTTATTTCGTTTTGGACAAGTCGATCGTCTAAGAGTGATTCTAATTCAGATTTTTTTATCGCCAATCGGCAATCGCCGTGGTATTTGGTTGCTTTTGGAATGATAGGAGCTTCTTTAAGCGGTATTACCTTTATTTCTATTCCTGGGACTGTCAAAGCTTCTGGGTTTGGCTATTTTCAAGTGGTGTTAGGTTATACTTTAGGCTATGCTGTTATTAGTTTAGTGTTATTACCCTTGTATTACCGTTTAAATTTAACGTCTATTTACACTTATCTCGACACGCGTTTTGGGCAAAATGCGTATAAAACAGGCGCTAGTTTTTTTGTATTGTCTAGATTAGTAGGGGCTAGTTTTAGGTTGTTCTTGGTGGCAAACGTGTTGCAACTTATTGTATTCGAAGACTTAGGCGTGCCCTATTATGTTACGGTAAGTTTAACCATCCTACTAATTTGGCTCTACACCTTCAAAAGCGGAATTAAAACTATTGTATGGACCGACGCACTGCAAACTTTCTTTATGCTACTGGCTATGGTTTTAGCAATTATACTATTAGGTGATGCTTTAAATTTAGACGCTACTAATATTATGAACTACCTGGCTTCTGAAGAGCAGTTTCAACTGTTTTATTTTGAAGATCCTTATAGCAGCAACTACTTCTTTAAACAGTTTATTTCAGGTATTTTTATTGCTATAGTAATGACGGGTTTAGACCAAGATATGATGCAAAAAAACTTGAGTTGCCGATCTTTAAAAGATGCTCAAAAAAATATATTTTGGTTTACCATAGTACTTACTGTTGTTAATTTCCTTTTTTTATTTTTAGGCTTATTACTTTATTCTTTTGCTGATATGCATGGTATTGAAGCTGTAGGAGACCAGTTATTTCCTGAAGTTGCTACGTCTGGTGAACTTGGTTTCGCATTAGCCTTGTTTTTTATAGTTGGACTTATTGCTGCAGCTTATTCTAGCGCAGATTCTGCTCTGACCTCTTTAACCACTTCGATTAGTGTTGATTTAATTCAAATTCAAAAAAAATACTCTAAGGCAAAACAAGTTGTAGTGCGTAAACAAGTACACGTACTTGTTGCAGTTATTTTAATAGGTATTATGATGATTTATAAATACGCTATTACAGACACGAGTATTATAAATTCACTTTTTAAATTTGCGGGATATACCTATGGTCCATTGTTAGGTTTGTATAGTTTTGGACTATTTACAAAGAGAATTGCTAATGATCGCTTAGTACCTCTTATAGCCATTTTGTCACCAGTGCTCACCTTTGCTATAAGTGTTTGGCTCACTAATTACTATAATTTTGACTTAGGTTTCTTTGTCTTGATTGTTAATGGAATTTTAAGTTTTTTAGGCTTAGTATTGTCCAGTCTTAAGCAACACTAGAGTACAAGCATTTTCGTAAGTTATGCCATGCTGCTTAAGCCTACTTTGTAATTTTGGATTTTCAGTTCCTGGATTAAAAATAACCCGCTTTGGTTGAAGCTGAATGATATAATCTTCATACTTGTCTTGAACTTTGGGATTTACATATAAGGTGATGGTATGAATATCCTTGAAAGTTTTTAAATCTTTATGAATAGTGATATAGTTTAAGGTGTCATTTTGACGCCCTACTGCTTCTACAGGGATATTTTTTTCTTGTAGGAGCAGGGCTGCTTTATAAGCATAGCGATTGGGTTTTGTTGAGGCTCCAATAATCAAGGTTGTTTTTGTAGGATATTGCATATGCTAAGTTTTCATAAAACAGGCTTGAGTCTGTTAAACTCTGTTAATAGCTGTAACATAGGAACGTTTCTTGCGTTTAATATATAGATTAATTTATTTGAATTAGCCAAAAGTCAAATATAAAATCTAGATATATTAAGTTGTCTGCTGCTATGTTTCATGGTTAGGTTAGATTAAATTTGTTAAGCAGCAGGCAACTTTTTTATTACCATCTTAATAAGCAACTGCCCCAGGTAAAACCACTTCCAAAAGCTGCTAATACCACAAGATTACCTTTGTTAATTTTACCTTCTTCCCAAGCTTCAGTTAAGGCAATAGGTATAGAAGCTGCTGTTGTATTTCCGTAAGCTTGAATATTATTGTGTACTTGGTCATCGGTAAGGCCGAATTTCTTCTGTACAAATTGAGAAATTCTTAAGTTAGCCTGATGTGGAATAAACATATCAATATCTTCCTTGCTTAAATTATTGGCTTTAAGTCCTTCATTAATAACTTCAGAGAAGCGAACAACAGCGTTTTTAAATACTAGCTGGCCGTTCATATAAGGGTAATAAGGAATATTCTCTTGTGGATTGTCTTTAATAATTTCAGGCACCCAGTAGTTTGTTGACGGCCCAATAAGTGCTAACTCCTTGGCGAACTTTCCTTCGGAGTGTAGGTGAGTTGATAGTAATTGGCTTTCATCTTCGCTTCTGCTTAACACAGCAGCACCTGCACCATCACCAAAAATAACAGAGACATTTCTACCACGGGTTGTAAAATCAAGACCGCCACTGTGATTTTCGCTTCCAATAACAAGTACGTTTTTGTACATGCCAGTTTTAATAAATTGATCGGCTACTGATAGAGCGTATACAAAACCACTACATTGATTTCTTACATCAAGGGCAGGACAAGTGTGAATATCTAATAGTTCTTGAACTTGTACGCCGCACCCCGGAAAGTAATAATCTGGGCTTAGTGTGGCAAAAATAATTAAATCTACCTCGTTTTTATCAAGTTGGGCACGGTCTAAAGCTACTTTAGCTGCTTCAGCACCCATGCTAGCAGTAGAGACTCCAGATCCTTTTTTTATATGTCGTCGTTGTTTAATGCCAGTGCGTTCTTGAATCCATTCATCACTGGTATCCATGATTTTTGATAAATCATTATTAGTGACCACTTGTTCTGGAAGGTATTTTCCGAGTCCTTTAATATATGAGCTGTACATGACAATTAGTTTTAATTGCAATATACATAAAATAACAGCCCGTATTTGCCTTATTTTTAAAAAGAAAACGCCCAAATTGCAATGAATTTAAGGGCGTTTTCCCAACCAACCTAACCAATAAATAGTCTTAAATATATGCTTTATAGTCGTTTATATTGACCTTTGCTTTTAAGTCATTTAATAGATTGTAAAGTCCAAAAAATGTTCTATTAATATATAAAAAGTGCTTGCTTCCTCGGTTACCATTCATTTTCCTGAGTTCGGGATCGCTAGAATATTTTTCACTTAAACTAGACACTTTATTCCAGAAGTCTTCGTCACCAAAATCAAAGGTATTACTATGAAATGGTTTTGTAAATAAACTCAACATTTCATGAAATAAGGCTGAAAAATATTGAACTTCATGTGCTTTGTCATCGTCTCTTAAAATCTCAAGTTCGCGAAGTTTAGTTTCAAAGAACTCAGGATTATCAATATTACTTGGAACCGCTAGTTCAAAATAAGGGGTATAAAATTGATCAGGAATAACTTTAATACAACCAAAGTCTATAGCAATTAAATTATGCTGGTCATCGATTAAAAAATTTCCCGGATGCGGGTCGGCATGCACTTCTTTTAAGTGGTGTATTTGAAACATATAAAAATTCCACAAAGCTTGGCCTATTTTGTTACCTTCTTCTTGGTTGAAACTGGTTTTTGCAAACTCACTTAAGTGTTGCCCTGTCATCCAATCCATCGTGATAATCCGTTCACTTGAAAGTTCAGGATAATACTTTGGAAATTTTAAATTAGGAATAGTTTTACAAGCATTAGATATACGTTGACTTTGTTCTACCTCTAAAATATAATCGGTTTCTTCAAGCAACTTATCTTCAATTTCTTGAAAATACTTGTCAGAATCTTTGCCTTTAATGTTAAACATGCGCATGGCAATAGGTTTAACAAGTGCTAAATCTGAACCTATACTGTCGGCCACGCCTGGGTATTGAATTTTAACCGCTAAATTTTTACCATCTTTTTTAGCCTTATGAACCTGACCAATACTAGCGGCATTAACCGAGTCTTTAGTAAATTCATCAAAAATTTCTTCAGGATATTGGTCTAAATATTTTTTGAAGGTTTTTCTAACTAATGGAGCCGATAATGGTGGTACACTAAACTGTGATAAGCTAAATTTTTCGACATAAGCATCGGGTAGTAAGCTTTTTTCCATAGAGAGCATTTGTGCAACTTTTAATGCGCTGCCTTTTAAGCTCTTTAAGCTATCATAAATATCGCTAGCGTTACTTTGATCTAACTCTTCTCTTGTAGTTTCTGGATTAAAGGTTTTTTTACTATAATATTTTAAGTAATTCTTACCTATTTTAGCACCAGTCGAAACGAGTTTTGAAGTTCTGCCAAGTTTGCTTGTTGGTATTTTATCTAATGTTTTCATTAAGCTTTTACTACTTCTTTATATATAAATTTACCAAAATCGAATACTTTGTCTAATGGTGTATTGTCAAACACATCAAAAATCGTGTTAACTGACTTTTCTATGGCTACATCGGTTTTTTCAAAATTGGCAGAGTTGTCATCCCTCCAAAACTTCAATAAGAATAAAAACTGAATCCAAGCGCCTTCAGAGTATAACTTGGTGTTTTTTTGAAGTATTTTATTCGCTTTTTCGTCATTGTCATCTTCAATTAATTCAGATGCAAATTCTTTAATATGCTTTCGTAATCCTTTAAGCTGTTTTAAATTTTTCATGTGGTCTTCATGTTCATCAAGCACATACAGAATATAACTTCTGTTAGCTGTGAAGATTTCAAACAGTGTATAAAAAAAGGTGAGCATTTTTTCTCGACTTGAGTAGCCTTCAACTTCTTCATTATGTTCTAAGAGTTGAGACGCATTATGGTAAAATTGATTCCATATATCTTTTTTTAAGGCCTCTATACTGCCATAAAATTGATAAAATTCTTGTTCTTTAAATTTATGATCTTTAGCAAATTTGTACACTGATTTTGGATGTTGTTCGTGTTCAAGAACGTAATCCATATAAAACCCTAATACGTCGTGTTGGGTCAATTTTTTTGTCTTTGAGTTGGTTTTGGCTGCCATAATAAAATGCTTTTTACAAAGATAACTACTGTTTAATATTTTGCTGTTAACTTTAAACAAAATCTTTTGTTAAATAAGATGTCTAGCGAACATCTGTCAACTTGACATAAACTTCAACTTGGTACTGCCTTTGCCATTGTTTTTTATAAAATTTAAAAATTATGTCAAAAGGTAATATTAATGTATCAGTCGAAAATATCTTTCCGCTGATTAAAAAGTTTTTGTACAGTGATCACGAAATATTTTTACGTGAATTAATTTCTAACGCTACCGATGCTACTTTAAAATTAAAGCATTTAGCTCGTATTGGTGAGGCTAAAATTGAAATTGGTAAGTCACAACTTGAGGTTAAAATAAATAAAGAAAACAATACACTTCATATCATCGATCAAGGGGTTGGGATGACACAAGATGAAGTTAAAAAATATATTAATGAAGTTGCCTTTTCAGGTGCTGAAGAATTTTTAGAAAAATATAAAGACTCAGATGCTAAAGAAACAGGTATTATTGGGCATTTTGGATTAGGATTTTATTCGGCCTTTATGGTAGCCAATAAGGTTGAAATTTTTACAAAATCATGGAAAGATGAACCCGCAGCTCATTGGACATGTGAAGGTACAACCGAATTTACCCTTGAAAAACACGATAAAAAAGATCGAGGTACTGAAGTTGTTTTACACATAAACGAAGAAGATAAAGCGTTTTTAGAAGAGTCTAAAATTCACGAGCTATTAGTTAAGTACAACAAGTTTATGCCAATTCCAATTAAATTTGGAACCAAGGAAAAAGAACTTCCAAAAGCTGAAGATGCTAAAGAAGACGAAAAGCCGAAAACGGTTACGGTTGATAATATTATTAACAATCCTGACCCAGCATGGACTAAGCAGCCAAGCGAATTAGAAGAAAAAGATTATAACGAGTTTTATCGTGAGCTTTACCCGACACAGTTTGAAGAGCCATTATTTCATATTCACCTAAACGTCGATTATCCTTTTAACTTAACAGGTATATTATACTTCCCTAAGTTATCTAACGATATGGCTGTACAGAAAGACAAAATACAGTTGTATCAAAACCAAGTTTTTGTAACCGATAATGTTGAAGGAATTGTACCAGAGTTTTTAACCATGCTTCGTGGAGTAATAGACTCGCCAGACATCCCGTTAAATGTCTCACGTTCTTATCTGCAAGCCGATGGTGCTGTAAAGAAAATTTCAAGTTACATTACGCGTAAAGTAGCCGATAAATTAAAATCCCTCTTTAGTAATGATCGGGAAGACTTTGAGAAAAAATGGAACGATATTAAAGTGGTGATCGAATATGGTATGCTAACCGAAGATAAATTTTATGATAAAGCTCAAAAATTTGCCTTGTATCCATCAGTCGATAATAACTTCTACACTTACGAGGAGTTAGAAGCGAAAATTAAAGACAACCAAACTGATAAAGACGATAAGCTTATTATTCTTTACACCTCAAACAAAGAAGAACAACATAGCAGTGTTAAAGCAGCACAGGATAAAGGTTACGAAGTTTTATTGTTAGATTCGCCTATCGTATCGCATTTAATTCAAAAAATTGAAGCTTCAAAAGAGCAAAAAGTAAGCTTTGTTCGAGTAGATAGTGACCATGTCGATAACTTGATAAAAAAAGAAGAAGACCAAACCTCAAAACTATCAGACGACGAAAAAGAGCAATTAAAAGAAAGCTTTGAAAAAGTAGCGCCAAAAGAACAATATACTGTTCAAGTCGAAGCTTTAGATTCAACTTCTGCGCCAGTCATGATTACACAGCCAGAGTTTATGCGCCGTATGAAAGAAATGCAGCAAACTGGTGGTGGCGGTATGTTTGGTATGGGTAATATGCCAGAAATGTATAATTTAGTAGTTAATGCTAATCACCCATTAGCCTCAGATATTTTAGCGCTCGATAAAGACGAGGATAAACAATCTAAAATTAAGCAAGCGCTCGATTTAGCTAGGCTTGCCCAAGGTTTATTGAAAGGCGAAGATTTAACTAATTTCGTTAATCGAAGCTTTGATGGTTTAAAATAAATTAAAACCATTTCACGTTAAAAAGCTGTTTAGCAAAGATTTGTTAAGCAGCTTTTTTATTTTTACTGAAATTAAATCATACAATCTATAATCTCCATGAAGCATATTCTAAGCCTAGTTTTACTTAGCATAACGTGTTTGGCTTGTCACACCAATTCAAACACTTCTTCAGATCAAGCCCAAGACAAAGCTGAAGCTACCGAGGCAAAAACTAAAGTTAAAGCCGAATCTCCAAAACTTGTTAGGCAAATTCAGCAAAGTCATAATACGATGGCTTTTTTTGACCATGAAGCGGTACAATTTAATTTAAACCTTCAATTTGATGAAGCACTAGCATTACAGGCAAAAGTAAGCATGACAACCAATTCATCTCAAATTACGTTTCAAAATAAAAATGGCCAAACGCTCTATTTTCAGAACAATCAATTTTATAAAACTCCGGCCATAGATGATTACCCGAAGGCACGGTTTGATGTCTTGACTTGGGCTTATTTTTTAACTTTACCTTTTAAGCTAAATGATGCCGGTACTCAATGGTCAGAATTTACCACTAAAGCCTTAGGTGAGACTAATTATGATACTGGTAAACTTGAATTTTCTGCCAATACCGGAGACGCGCCAGATGATTGGTATATTGTTTATGCCGATCAAAACACTCATTTGCTCAAAGCGGCAGCTTATATTGTTACCTACAGTAAATCGCAAGAACAAGCTGAGGAAAATCCGCATGCTATTGTCTATAAACGCTACTTTAGTTTAAATCAAGTCCCTTTTTCAAGCCAATGGGAATTTTATAATTGGTCTGCAGAAAAAGGTATTTATGGAAAGCCTATAGGTAAAGCTACGATATCTAACGTTAAATTTATTGCGAAGTCACATCCAGTTTTTCAGAAGCCAAAAAACACAATTGAAATAAAAAAATAGCAAGCTAAACCCATTCCTAAAAACTTGTATACAATTTTTTACTAAGTATCTTTGCCAAAAATTTATATTCATGATTAATATTACATTACCAGATGGTAGCGTGAAGTCGTTTGAAAAAGGAACTACGCCTTTTCAAGTAGCGCAAAGCATCAGTGAAGGCCTAGCGAGACAAGTGATCTCAGCAAAGTTTAATAATGAAACTGTAGAGACCACAACGCCGCTAACCACAGATGGTGATTTAATATTATTTACATTTAAAGACGATGCTGGTAAACAAGCCTTTTGGCATTCGACTTCGCATGTTATGGCGCAAGCCATTCAAGAGCTGTATCCAGGTGTAAAACTTACCATTGGTCCTTCTATAGAAAATGGATTTTACTACGATGTCGACTTAAAAGATCATAAAATTTCAGAAAACGATTTTCCTCAAATCGAAAAACGCATGCTAGAAATAGCACGAGGGAAGCATGATTTTAAGATGCGTGAAGTTTCGAAAGAAGCAGCACTTGAGTTTTATAAAAGTGAAAACAACTCATTTAAAGTAGAGTTGATAGAAAACTTAGAAGATGGGACTATTACTTTTTGTGATCACGATAGCTTCACCGATTTATGTCGAGGCGGCCACATTCCGAACACAGGCTTTATAAAAGCAGTAAAGTTAATGAGTGTTGCTGGGGCTTATTGGCGCGGAGACGAAAACAACGAACAACTAACACGTATTTACGGAATATCTTTTCCGAAACAAAAAGAGTTAAAAGCCTACTTGCAACTTTTAGAAGAAGCCAAAAAACGTGATCATCGTAAACTAGGGAAGGAGTTAGGTTTATTTACCTTTTCTCAAAAAGTTGGCCAAGGTTTACCTCTTTGGTTACCAAAAGGAGCTGCGCTTCGTGAGCGCTTAGAGAACTTCATGAAACAGGCGCAAGAAATAGCAGGTTACGAAGCTGTGGTGTCGCCACATATAGGGCAAAAAGAATTATATGTAACATCAGGGCATTATGCTAAATATGGCGAAGATAGCTTTCAGCCAATCAAGACACCAAATGAAGGTGAAGAGTATTTACTAAAACCTATGAACTGTCCTCACCATTGTGAAATTTATAATTCAGAATCTTGGAGTTACCGTGATTTGCCAAAACGTTTTGCAGAATTTGGAACCGTGTATCGTTATGAGCAAAGTGGAGAATTACATGGTTTAACACGTGTTCGTGGTTTTACACAAGACGATGCGCATATTTTTTGTACACCAGACCAACTAGACGAAGAATTTAAAAAAGTAATAGATCTAGTGCTTTATGTGTTTGGATCTCTTGGTTTTGAAGATTTTACAGCACAAGTCTCGTTACGCGATCCAGATCAACAAGATAAATATATAGGCAGCGAAGCTAATTGGGAAAAAGCAGAACATGCAATTTTAAATGCTGCTAAAGAAAAAGGACTTAACGATGTTGTTGAAACAGGGGAAGCTGCTTTTTACGGACCGAAGCTCGACTTTATGGTCAAAGATGCCTTAGGACGGCAATGGCAATTAGGAACTATTCAAGTTGATTATAACTTACCAGAACGGTTTGAATTAGAATATAAAGGAAGCGATAATGAAATGCATCGACCTGTGATGATTCACCGAGCTCCTTTTGGAAGTATGGAGCGATTTATTGCCATTTTATTAGAACATACTGCTGGTAATTTCCCGCTTTGGCTCATGCCAAAACAAGCTATCATTCTATCAATCAGTGAGAAATATGAAAATTATTCTAAAAAAGTTTTAAGTTTACTTAAAAATCACGAAATTCGCGCCGCAGTCGATCATAGAAGCGAGACTATGGGTAAAAAGATTCGAGAGGCTGAAATGAATAAAATACCTTATATGATTATCATTGGTGAAAAAGAAGTAGAAGCCAATAAAATCGCTATAAGAAAACACGGTGGTGAAGATTTAGGCCAAATGTCTATTGAAGAGTTTGCAGAAATCATTAACACCGAGATTATAAAAGATTTAAAAACATTTGAAGTTTAACCTTAAAAATATATAAGCCATAGCATTAAGAAGAAAAAGATCAAAAGGTTCACCGAGGAGAAAACTTGAAAATCCTCACAGAATTAATAACGAAATTAAATCACCAAAAGTTCGTGTTGTAGGTGATAACGTAGATGTGGATGTTTATTCAATTAAAGACGCATTAGCAATTGCCGAAAAACAAGGATCTGATTTAGTTGAAATTTCTCCAAAAGCTGACCCACCTGTTTGTAAGGTGATGGATTATAAGAAGTTTTTATACGAGCAAAAAAAGCGTGAAAAAGCGCTTAAACAAAAAGCTTCTAAAGTGGTGGTTAAGGAAATTAGGTTTGGTCCTAATACCGATGACCACGATTATGAGTTTAAAAAGAAAAATGCAGAAAAGTTCATTAAAGATGGTGCAAAGC
This sequence comes from Psychroflexus sp., assembly GCA_965656295.1. Lineage (GTDB taxonomy): Bacteria > Bacteroidota > Bacteroidia > Flavobacteriales > Flavobacteriaceae > Psychroflexus. The sequence goes on along the minus strand of CBFHKB010000005.1, from coordinate 28,762 downwards.
TAAAAGCTTATGTGTTTTTTAAAGGACGCTCTATTGTATTTAAAGATAAAGGAGAAATCTTGTTATTACGTTTAGCTACCGATTTGGAAGAAATAGCTAAAGTAGAACAAATGCCAAAGCTCGAAGGTAAGCGTATGATTATGATGTTAGCGCCTTCGGCTAAGAAAAAGTAAGTTACGAGTCAATTTATATAAAACAGGACACAATGCCTAAAATGAAAACGAAGTCAAGTGCAAAAAAACGTTTCAAACTTACTGGAACAGGTAAGATTAAGCGTAAACATGCATTTAAGAGTCACATTTTGACTAAAAAGTCAAAAAAGCGTAAGCTAAAACTTACACACAGTGCACTTGTGCACAAAGCCGATGTAGACAGTATAAAAACTCAGTTACGTTTAAAGTAATTGATTTTATAGGTTTATTAAATTATTAATTAATCCATGGAGTTAGGCTCATAAAAAGATGTTACATCTGCCTACTACAAAAAAAACTAAATTATGCCAAGATCAACAAACTCAGTAGCGTCTAGAGCAAGACGAAAAAAAATCATGAAGCAAGCTAAAGGTTATTACGGTAGACGTAAAAACGTTTGGACAGTTGCTAAAAATGCTGTTGAAAAAGCAATGTTATATGCTTACAGAGACCGCAAACAAAAGAAAAGAAATTTCAGATCACTATGGATTGTGAGAATTAATGCCGCTGCTAGACTTCACGGTATGTCTTACTCTCAATTTATGGGTAAAGTTAAAAAGAATAATATTGAACTTAATCGTAAAGTATTAGCCGATTTAGCTGTTAATAACCCAGATGCTTTTAAAGCCGTTATCGATCAAGTAAAATAAATTTCTAATCATAGATTTTCGTAACTTATTTAAAAGCCTGATTTATCAGGCTTTTTTTAGTTTTTAAAATGAAGATAACAGACCAACTAGGACGTACTTTAGAATTTAATACGGTTCCAAAACGTATGGTTTCTCTAGTGCCTAGCTTAACGGAGCTTATAGTCGATTTAGGTCTTGAATCCAAATTGGTTGGCCTAACTAAATTTTGTGTTCATCCAGAATACCTTCGCAGGGAAAAAACTCGTATAGGAGGGACAAAACAATTAAAAGTTGATAAAATTCATGAGCTCGCTCCAGATTTCATATTGGCTAACAAGGAAGAAAATACACTTGAAAGTATAAATCAGCTTTCAGAAGATATTCCAATTTACGTTTCTGATATAAACACGATTTCAGACCTTTATGAACTAATAGTAAATTTAGGTACTATTTTTAATTGTTCAGATAAAGCAACTGCGCTTAACGATCAATTGCAATCTAAAATCACCAATTTTAAATATTTAATCAAGAATAAACCTAAGCCTCGAGTCGCTTATTTTATATGGCGTGAACCCTGGATGGTTGCCGCGAATTCAACCTTTATTAACTATTTACTTCAACTAACAGGCTTTGTTAATGTGTATGCTTATAAATCTCGCTACCCTAAGGTAACTCGTGATGAGCTTAAAGACCTAAGGTTAGACTATGTTTTTTTATCGTCGGAACCCTTTCCGTTTTCAGAAAAACACTTTAGTGAGTTCCCGCTCAAGTCAGATAAAATTTGCTTGGTCAACGGCGAATATTTTAGTTGGTATGGGAGTCGGTTATTATACAGTTTTGATTACTTTCTTGAATTAAGGAAACAACTGAATATTTAAATATTTTCAAAAACAATTCAGACTAAAAACATTTCATTTATATTTACTAAAATTATTTTTCGATTTGTTACATCATACAGCTTACCTTCATACAACTTCTAACCAATGGGTGACTTTTGTTCACGGTGCTGGTGGTAGTTCTTCTATATGGTTTAAACAACTACGAGTGTTTAAGTCGCACTTTAATGTATTGTTACTTGATTTACGCGGTCATGGGCGCTCTAAACCTACGTTAAAGGATAGTTTAAAATCTGATTATACTTTTGATGTAATTACACAGGATATTGTTGAAGTGTTAGATTATAATAAGATTGATCAATCGCATTTTGTAGGTATTTCTTTAGGAACAATTTTAATTAGAAATTTAGCAGAAAACTACCCAAATCGCGTTAAGAGCATGATTATGGGTGGTGCTGTTATGAAAATGAATGTGAAGTCAAGATTTTTAATGCGAATGGGTGTTATTTTTAAATCTGTCGTGCCTTACATGCTTTTGTATAAATTGTTTGCTTTTGTGATTATGCCTCGAAAAAATCACAAAGCTAGTCGTAATCTTTTTGTACGTGAAGCTAAAAAGCTTTACCAAAAGGAATTTATTAAGTGGTTTAAATTGACGTCTGAAATTAAGCCACTATTGAAGCTATTTCGTCAAAAAGATATTTCAATTCCTGCTATTTACATTATGGGACAGCAAGATCACTTGTTTTTACCTTCAATAGAAAAAATAGTGCAGCACCACAAAATGGCTCAATTAAGTGTGATTAGCAATTGTGGGCACGTTGTTAATGTAGAACAGCCACAAAGCTTCAATGATCAAGCTGTGGCCTTCATAAAAAGCTTAGTTTAGTTTTTGCCAAATACGTTTCTTAAAAGATCTGAAGTTCGAGCATTTAGTTGATTTCTAATTTCTAATTCTTCTTTGGCGATTGACTTAAAGATTCCATCTAATGCTTTGTTAGTCACATAATCGACGAGGTTAGGGTTAACCTCCTTGCTAAATGGTAAGCTATTGTATTTTGATATAAGTTGTTCCCAAATAACATCAGCTCTAACTTTTTTAAATTTTTCACTCACAATAGGAGACATTTGGTCGCACAGTTGTTGGTAGGTTTTTTGTTGTAAATGCTGTGTTGCAGCATCTTTATTGCCTTTTACAATAGAAATGCCATCTTCAACGCTAATATTAGTAATTGTTTTGGTGAAAATTGGGATGGCTTCTTTCGTGGCCTCTTCGGCAGTTCTATTTAAGGATACAACAGCTTTGTCTACGATGCTGCCTAGGCCAATAGCTCTAATTTTACGTTCTACTTTTTTAATATTCTCAGGAAAGCCTATTCTTACTAGATCGTTTTTTAGAAAACCATCTCTTAAAGTGAGTTGTTCGACTTCTTTCGCTACGCCATTTTCTAAAGCTTCTTTAATGGCTTTTACAGCTTGATTTTCCGTAAAATTAACGGTTTCATTAGAACTGGAAATAGCATCTTTAATTTGACCAAATTGAGCGTAATGATTTAAACTCATGCAAAAGATTAAAAGGGTGATGATAAATTTCATGTTGAAGTGTATTTAGATTTCAAATTTAATTTATTTTAAATAAATAGACTGATATAAATTAAAGCCTTAATCGGTCGTTAATTTTAGATAGAATAAATTCAGATTTCTTAAATTTACGCCACAAAAATTAATAATATTTCAAAGACTAATGGAACAGCAACAACCTTATAAACCCAAGCACCAAATACGGATTGTAACCGCAGCTTCACTATTTGATGGCCATGACGCAGCCATTAATGTCATGCGTCGCATCATACAATCTACCGGTGTTGAGGTAATTCACCTTGGTCATGATCGTAGTGTTGAAGAAGTAGTGAACACAGCCATTCAAGAAGATGTAAATGCGATTGCAATGACGTCCTACCAGGGCGGACACAACGAGTATTTTAAGTACATGTACGATTTGCTTCAAGAAAAAGGTGCTGGGCATATTAAAATTTTTGGCGGCGGTGGCGGCGTTATTCTTACGGAAGAAATCGATGATTTAATGGCTTATGGTATCACCAGAATTTACTCGCCTGATGATGGTCGTGAAATGGGTTTACAGGGCATGATAAATGATTTAGTCCAACAATCTGACTTTGAAACACCTCCACTTGAAGTTCCAGACAATGTTCAAGATAATTTAAACAATAAACACGTAAACACCATTGCGCGTTTAATTTCGCTAGCTGAAAATAAACACGAAGTGTTTTTAAAGCACTTTAAATCTATAACAACCAATGAAATTCCAGTACTTGGAATTACAGGAACTGGCGGTTCTGGAAAATCGTCTTTAGTCGATGAATTAGTCCGGCGCTTTTTAGTTGATTTTGATGATTCTAAAACTATTGGAATTATTTCAGTTGATCCATCTAAACGTAAAACCGGTGGTGCCTTACTTGGTGACCGTATTCGAATGAATGCCATTAACTCGCCACGTGTTTATATGCGTTCATTGGCGACAAGACAATCTAATTTAGCCTTATCTAAATACGTACAAGAAGCCGTTGAAGTTTTAAAAGCAGCTAAGTTTGATTTAATTATTTTAGAAACCTCAGGGATTGGCCAAAGTGATACAGAAATTTTAGAACATAGTGATGCTTCACTTTATGTCATGACACCAGAATTCGGTGCTGCGACTCAGCTTGAGAAAATTGATATGCTAGACTTTGCTGACCTTGTAGCGATCAATAAATTTGATAAGCGCGGTGCAAAAGATGCACTTAGAGATGTTAAAAAACAGTACCAACGCAATCATCAGTTATGGGATACTAATTTAGATGAATTGCCTGTTTACGGAACGATTGCTTCTCAGTTTAACGACCCTGGCATGAATGTTTTATATAAGCAAATCATGTCTGCATTGCAATCAAAAACTAATTCTAATCTAGAGAGTAATTACGAAATTACAGACGAAATGTCTGAAAAAATTTACGTGATACCACCAGCTCGGACACGCTATCTATCTGAGATAGCCGAAAGCAATAGAAGCTATGACGACCATGTAAAGCAACAAGTTGAGGTAGCGCAAAAATTATACAGTATTTATACGACTATTAATTCAGTCACTAAAACAACTATTAATTTAACAGTAAACGGTTTAGATGAAGCCTTGCTTTCAGATTCTACAACTAGAGAAAATGCAACCTTTGTAGATTTACTTAAAAAAGAGTTTGATCGTGTCAAGATGGATCTTAACCCATACCATTGGGAAAAAATCTTAGATTGGGATCAAACAGTTAAGCGTTACAAAGACCCAATCTACACTTTTAAAGTTCGTGATAAAGAAATCAAGATTGAAACACATACCGAATCTTTATCACACCAGCAAATTCCTAAAGTTGCTTTACCAAAATATAAAGCTTGGGGCGATTTATTAAAATGGATGCTACAAGAAAATGTACCAGGTTCATTTCCTTATACATCAGGGCTTTATCCTTTCAAACGAACAGGAGAAGATCCTACACGAATGTTTGCTGGTGAAGGTGGTCCAGAACGTACCAATAGACGATTCCATTATGTGAGTGCAGGTTTACCGGCAAAGCGATTATCTACAGCTTTCGATTCTGTAACCCTCTATGGAAATGATCCCGATCATAGACCAGATATTTATGGTAAAATAGGTAACGCAGGAGTGTCTATTTGTTGTTTAGATGATGCCAAAAAGCTTTACTCAGGTTTTGATTTGGCACATCATATGACTTCTGTTAGTATGACCATTAATGGTCCTGCGCCAATGCTACTTGGTTTCTTTATGAATGCAGCCATAGATCAACAATGTGAAGTTTATATTAAGGAGAATGGTCTTGAAAAAGAAGTAGATCAAAAAATAGAAGCTATTTATAAGCAAAAAGGAATAGACCGACCAAAATACAATGGTCAGCTTCCTGAAGGTAATAATGGTTTAGGACTGATGCTACTTGGAGTTACCGGCGACCAAGTTTTGCCTGAAGAGGTTTATCAGAATATTAAAACTAATACCATAGCTGTCGTTCGAGGTACAGTGCAAGCTGATATCCTTAAAGAGGATCAGGCCCAAAATACATGTATTTTCTCAACTGAATTTGCTCTTCGACTCATGGGCGATGTTCAGGATTACTTTATCCAAAATAAGGTTAGAAATTTTTATTCGGTTTCTATCTCAGGCTATCATATTGCTGAAGCTGGAGCAAACCCTATTACACAGTTAGCCTTAACCTTATCTAATGGCTTTACTTACGTCGAGTATTATTTAAGCCGTGGAATGGATATCAATAAATTTGGACCTAACCTAAGTTTTTTCTTTTCAAATGGTATTGATCCAGAATATGCTGTTATAGGTCGTGTGGCAAGACGTATTTGGTCTAAAGCTATGCGTGATAAATATGGAGCAAATCCAAGGGCTCAAATGTTAAAGTATCACATACAAACTTCTGGTCGTTCGTTACATGCTCAGGAAATAGATTTTAATGACATTAGAACAACCTTACAGGCTTTATATGCCATATATGACAACTGTAATTCATTACACACCAATGCTTACGATGAAGCGATTACCACGCCTACAGAAGAATCAGTGAGACGTGCCATGGCTATTCAATTAATTATTAATAAAGAATTAGGACTAGCTAAGAATGAAAATCCTATTCAAGGTGCATTTATTATTGAAGAGCTAACCGATTTAGTTGAAGAAGCCGTGTTAACTGAATTTGATCGATTAACAGAGCGTGGCGGCGTGCTTGGCGCTATGGAAACGATGTATCAACGTAGTAAAATACAAGAAGAGAGCTTGCACTATGAAACCTTAAAACATACAGGCGATTTCCCTATTATCGGTGTGAATACCTTTTTGAGTAGTAAAGGTTCACCAACCGTTAAACCAAGAGAAGTGATTAGAGCGACCGAAGAAGAAAAGGAATTTCAAATTAATACCTTAGAAAAACTTCATGCAGCCTATAAAGAACAGGCTAAGAAGCAGCTTGAGAGTATTCAAACGGCAGCGATTAATAATCAAAATTTATTTGAAGAATTAATGGAAGCCACGAAATATTGCTCTTTAGGTCAAATTACTGAAGCTCTTTTTGAAGTCGGTGGCCAATACAGACGAAATATGTAAACTTGTTTTTATTGCATTTCTTAAAGCCAACTTATTAAGTTGGCTTTAATTTTATATTAAATTATAAACGGCTCTAACACAGCCACAAATAAAAGCCTATATTTGCACGCAATTAAATTTAATTGCATGGAAGCTTCACAACACAAAATTAAAGGACTCGGTTTAACTTACGACGATGTTCTTCTTGTCCCAGCTTATTCTGAGATATTACCACGAGAGGTAGATATTACCTCTAAATTTTCAAGAAACATAGGTTTAAATGTGCCTATAGTTTCAGCAGCTATGGACACCGTAACTGAATCTCGTATGGCTATTGCCATAGCACGCGAAGGAGGTATAGGTGTTTTACATAAAAACATGACTATTGAAGAGCAGGCTACAAAGGTAAGGCGTGTTAAAAGAGCTGAAAGTGGAATGATTATCGATCCGGTCACTTTACATCAAAATGCAACGGTAGAAGATGCTAAAAATGCTATGCGAGAGCACAGTATTGGAGGAATTCCCATTGTAGATGAGCATGAAAAATTTATTGGTATTGTCACCAATCGTGACCTGCGCTTCGAGTCACAACTTAAGCGTCCTGTTTCTGAAGTAATGACGAGTAAGAACTTGGTAACGGTGAGTGAAGGAACTTCCCTAAAAGAAGCTGAAGTGATTCTTCAAAATAATAAAATAGAAAAATTACCAGTGGTTAATGACACTAATAAATTAGTTGGGTTAATTACTTTTAGAGATATTACTAAGTTAACACAGAAACCAAACGCCAATAAAGATCAATACGGTCGGTTACGCGTAGCAGCTGCATTAGGTGTAACTGCAGATGCTGTCGAGCGAGCAAGTGCTCTTGTTAAAGCAGGAGTAGATGCAGTTATTATTGATACCGCTCATGGGCATACGAAAGGTGTAGTTGATGTATTAAAGCAAGTCAAAGCTGCATTTCCAGATTTAGATGTTGTGGTGGGTAACGTAGCTACAGCAAGTGCAGCCAAATATCTTGTAGAATCTGGTGCCGACGGTGTTAAAGTAGGAGTAGGGCCTGGTTCTATTTGTACAACGCGTGTTGTTGCAGGTGTTGGTTATCCTCAACTTTCTGCAGTTATTGAAGTGGCTAAAGCTTTAAAAGATAGCGATGTTCCAGTTATTGCTGACGGTGGTATTCGTTATACGGGAGATATTCCTAAAGCGATTGCAGCAGGTGCTAATTGTGTAATGTTGGGTTCTCTTTTGGCAGGTACTAAAGAGTCCCCGGGAGAAACAATTATCTATGAAGGACGAAAATTTAAATCGTATCGCGGAATGGGTTCGGTAGAAGCCATGTCTAAAGGATCTAAAGACCGCTACTTTCAGGATGTTGAAGATGATATTAAAAAGCTGGTTCCTGAAGGCATTGTTGGGCGTGTGCCTTATAAAGGTGAACTTTACGAAAGCATGTTGCAATTTATAGGGGGTTTAAGAGCAGGTATGGGATATTGCGGCGCCAAAGATATCGAGGCGTTAAAAACTAATGCTGAGTTTGTTCAAATTACCAGTTCCGGGATTATGGAAAGCCATCCGCATGATGTAAGTATCACAAAAGAAGCCCCAAACTATAGTCGTTAATAGTCCAAATTAATTGAATGATATAACACCAAAAAGCCGCTTTAAAGCGGCTTTTTGGTGGTTAATGTGGTTAAATTCAGCTAATTTCCTTCGATGACTTTTCGATCTTCTTCTGAAATTTCTAAACCTATTCGCTTCATGACCTTTAAAGTTAAATCGTATTCTGGACTTATATAAATCAAGCTTTGATTTTCATTAAAGATTTGGGTGTAACCTTCTTCTTTTACGATAGCTTCAAGAGCAAGACCAATTTTTTGGTATAGAGGTCTAAGTAGTTCGTCTTGCTTTATTTGTAAAAGTTTAGCCGAATTTTGTTGTAATTGTTGGATGTCGCTTTCAGCTTGTTGTATTTTCTTTTCTCTAGAAATTCGAACAACTTTGGTTAAGGTTTCACGCTCCTCGTTGTATTTTTCTAATAAGGCTCGGTAGTTACTGTATTTTTGATTTATGGTTGCATCTAACTCTTCGCCATAGGCTGTTAAGTCTTTTTCAACTTGTTTAATCTCTGGCATTTGAGATAAAATGTATTCGTTATTTATCGTGCCAACCTTAGTTTGCGATTGACCCATCCAGAAGCTCATTAAGCTTAAGACAATTAAAGCTATTTTATTCATAATAATTATATTTTGTTGCAAATTAAACCATTATAAATTAGTTATACAACTTGATTATTTTTCAGAAGCAGAATTTCCATTTTCAATATAATCCTTAAAATCAGCCATAATGAGTTGGGACCGTTTTTTAAAAATTGAAGGCAAAACCTTGCTAATAAACTTCATGTAACCAGAAAACATAAATTCACTTTCTGAGGTCCATAATGTAGTCTTATTAGTTTCGGTAAAGTAATTTTTTTGCACACTTTTTAAGCCTTTACTGTTGTATGTAGCAAACCATTCATGCGGTAAATTTTTATGTATAATTTCTTCACGCATGCTAACGATGCTTAACTCTAAATCAATTTTTAATTTTCTAATACTGCCTATTTCACCCGTTTTTCCTTTTATGGTTCTTGTTTTAATTAAACCTCTTTGCCAATGATGTAGTTGTTTTTCGTCATTAAAAACACAAATAACTTCATCTAAAGGTTTATTTATTTTAATTTCCTCTGTGTAACGCATAAATCTTAAGTTAGAAATTTATTTTTAGGTTGACTCTTATTGTTTTATCAAATTTTAAATATTGTGTGCGGATTTTAAATTACTATTTTTGTAGCGTTTTAAATATAGTTTTTATGAGGCACTTTGTTAAGGTTTTAGTCGTATTGTTTTGTTTACAAGTTACGCAAGCCCAACGATTAGATCAAAATGCAGTTCTTTTTAATATAGATAATACATCATTTACGAACGGTGATTTTTTGGATAATTACAACAAAAATAAAGATATTGTTGTTGATGAAAGCCAAAATGATATAGACCACTACCTAAATCTATACATTAATTATAATTTAAAACTTAAAGCAGCAAGGGAAATTGGTTTAGATACAAGCCAGGCATTTAAGAGCGAATATGACCGGTACTACAAGCAGTTAGCCGATAATTTTATAGCTAACGGCGATGTTACTGAAGAGGTTTTAAAAGAGACTTATAATCGAAAAATCATTGAAGTTAAAGCGCGACACTTATTAATTGCTCCTAAAACTCAAGCGCCAGAAGATACCTTAACCGCTTATAATAAAGCTCTAAGGTTAAAAGCTAAAATTGAAGCTGGTGAGGACTTTGCGCAATTAGCAGCAGAGCATTCCGACGATCCTTCAGCTAAAATTAATGGCGGTAACCTGGGTTGGTTTAACGCTTTTAAAATGGTTTATGCGTTTGAAACAGCAGCATATCGGCTTGAGGTTAATGAAATTTCTGAACCAGTTAAATCGCAATTTGGTTACCACATTATTCAAAAACTAGGCGAGCGACCATCTCGAGGAAAAATTCAGGTTGCTCATATCATGGTTACGCCTAAAAAGGATTCTAGCTTTATACCAGAAAAGCGTATAAAAGAATTATACGAGCTAGCTAAAACGGAAGATTTTTCTGATTTAGCCAAGCAGTATTCAGACGATAAAAATACTGCTGATAAAGGTGGTGAATTGCCTTATTTTGCTGTCGGCGGATTAAACGATAAAGATTTTGAAAACACTGCTTTTGATCTTGCTGAAATTGGTGATATTTCAAAACCTGTTAAAACCCGTTTTGGATGGCATATTATTAAGTTAATTAACGTTAAGCCTTTAGATTCTTATGAAGAGCAAAAAGAAGATTTACGACGTCAAGTTAAAACCTCAAGCCGTGCTAAATTAATCAATAAAAAAATCACTAAGCAACTTACAGAAAGGTATAAACCTAAATTTACTAAGAACCACGTGATGTTTATTTCAAATGAAATAGATGGTCTAATTAAGGAATCTCAATTTAGATTAGACTCTGTTTCGTCAACACAATTAAAAAAGCGTGTGTTACTCAAAATAGATTCAGTAAACTATACTTACCAAAATTTTTTTAAATTTCTAGAGTTAAACCAACGCAACTATATAAAGGAAGCTTCAATTATTGATGTAATTAAAGCCACAAAAAAAGATTATTTGTACGATAAACTAATCAAATTTCATCGCTCAAATTTGGTTAATATTAACCCAGAATTTGCAAAATCAGTAAAAACCTTTGAAGAGGGTATCCTGCTGTTTGAAGTTATGCAGCAACAAATTTGGAATCCGGTTAATAAAGATTCAACTGCACAACTTAACTACTACCAGAAAAATAAAGCTAAGTATGTATCTAAACGGGCTATAAAAGCAAAACTGTTTACTCATCCCGATCAATCTATTTTAAAAGAGGTGCGCCAAGATTATTTGAATTTTAAGGCCCAGTCTCAGGATACTATTTTTAGTCCTAAAACAGCTAACCTTATTATTGAAACCGATACATTTATAAAAGGAGGTTCAAAAGTACCAAATGCAGTTTTTAAATCAACAGGTGTAACCAAGATAAAATTACATAACAATATGTTTTTGTTTGCTGAAGTTTTAGAGGTATTACCAGCCCGACAGCTTGAAATAGATGAAGTTAGAGGTAAAATTATTAGCGAGCTTCAAACCCAGCAAGAGCAAAAATGGCTTAAAAAATTGAGCCAAGAGTCGTCTATTCAAATTAATAAACAACAGCTTAAGCAGCTAAAACAATTTATAGGTGAATCTTAAACAGGTATTATTTTTAATAAGTTGCTGGTCTTTAGTTTCCTGTCAGTTATTTTCAGTAAATGAAGAGGTTGAAGTTTTGGCTAAAGTAAACGCACACCGTCTTCTAAAAAGCGAATTAAACAATATAGCACTATTAAAGGGGTTATCTTCACAGGATTCGGCTGTATTTGTAAAAGCTTATATTGAGCGTTGGGCTACCGATAAAATTTTACTGGACCGCGCACAACTTAATCTGCCTAAATCTAAACAAGCGTATTTTGATAGTTTAGCTAAAGATTACAGGGACGAGTTGCTTAAAAAAGCTTATCTCGATGCTGTAGTCGAAAAGCAAGCCAAGCAACAAATCGACAGTTTTGAAGTTGTTAAGTATTTTGAGCAAAATAAACTTAACTTTAAACTGAACGAAAATTTAGTTAAAGTAAGGTATATCGTTCTCGAAAAGAGCATTCAGGGCTTTGAAACAATAAAAAAAGCCTTTAAGCGTTTTACTGCTGAAGATCATTTGGCTTTGAGTAACCAATCTTTAGAATATAAAAGCTTATTTTTAAACGATTCGACTTGGTTAAGAACCGTAGATTTAAAAGCACAACTAGATCCCTTTATAGAATCCCTTGATTTAGAATTATTTAGTCAAAAAGGCTTTGTAGAGAGAAATAATAAAGATACGTTTGTACTTTTGTACGTGAATGATGTGAGGTCTCGTGGTGATCAAGCACCACTTAGCTACATTAAGCCAACCATAACACAAATTTTGGTGAATAAAAAAAAGCTTGAAGTCTCAAAAGATATCCAGAAAGAACTTAAAAATGATGCTATACAAAACAATGAATTCAAAATATATGAATAAGGTTAAAAACTTAAGTTTACTCCTTTTATTAGTCTGCTTTAATCTAGGCTTTACTCAAATTACTATCGATGAAAGCGATAACCTCTTAAATAATGTAAGCGAAGAAAAGCGGATAGACTCGGTACAATCTAATAAGATAGACCGAATGAAAATAGATGGTGTTGCTGGTGTTGTAGGTGATTTTTTAATTCTTGAAAGCGATATTAAAAAATTATATCAGGACGCAAAGTCTCAAGGTTATGACGAAGAGATCAATTACTGCGATTTGGCTGAGCGATTATTAGAAAATAAGCTTTTAGCCCATCATGCAATCCAAGATAGTCTTCCATTTAATTCTGGTCGAGTCTCAGCCTATACAGATCAACAAATGCAAGCTTTAGTCCAAAAAACAGGAAGCCTTCAAAAGCTGCTAGAATTTTATAATTATGATACTGAAGATGAAATGAGGGCTGAATTGCAACGCATTAACAGAGAAAAAATGCTAGCAGACCAAATGCAAGGCTCTATTGTAGATGAAGTTGAAATCACACCAGAAGAAACTAGAACCTTCTTTGAAAGTATTCCTGAAAACGAACGCCCACTTATAGGAAACGAAGTTGAAATTGCACAAATTGTTATCGAACCCACTGTTGGAGAAAAAGAAGAGCAAGCTGTTCTTGATCGTTTAAATGGCTTTAGAGATGAAGTCTTGAATGGAGCAAGCTTTGCCACTAAAGCTATTCTGTATTCAGAAGATTTAGGCTCTCGCCGAAAAGGAGGTAAAATTACTCTTTCCCGAGGCGATCCTTACGTTAAGGAGTTTAAAGAAGCTGCATTTAGTTTAAGAGAAGGTGAAGTTAGCAAACCTTTCAAAACAGAATTTGGCTATCATATTTTAACCGTTGATAAAATTAGAGGTCAACAAGTTGATGTGCGTCATATTTTGTTGTATCCTGAAGTTACAAGAGAAGCTATTGAAGATGCTAAAGAACGACTCAAAAACATTCGTCAAAAAATTGTAGATGGAGAGGTTAGCTTTGCAGATGCTGCCAGAGAAGCCTCAGATGAAAAAGAAACTCGAGAAAGCGGAGGCCAATTAATAAATAGTGCCACTGGAGACACCCGATTTGAATTATCTAAAATTGATCCAACAATTTATGACCAGGTTGTTAATTTGGGTCAAGGAGAGGTCTCTCGTATTTTAACAGATTCCAAGCCACGAACTAACGAAGTCTTTTTTAAAATTATCACTGTCACTAATAAAATTGAAGAGCACGTTGCCGATTTCTCAAAAGATTATACTAAAATACGTGAATTAGCGCTTAGACAAAAACAGACAAAAGCGGTAGATGAGTGGAAAATGGAAAAGATTGAAGATACTTACATTAAACTTAACGGCGCTTATAAATCTTGCGATTTTGCAAAAGACTGGTTAAACAATTAAAATATGTCTGAAGTCCAAGTTATCGATAATTTTGTAGAAAAGTACCATCAATTAAAGTCAGAAATCGCCAAGGTTATTGTAGGTCAAGATAAAGTGATCTCTGAAATTTTAATTTCTGTATTCTCAGGAGGTCATGCCCTTTTGATAGGTGTTCCTGGTCTTGGAAAAACTTTGATGGTTAACACTATTTCAACTTGTCTAGGTTTAGATTTTAAACGCGTCCAATTTACACCAGACCTTATGCCAAGTGATATTCTTGGTGCTGAAATTTTAGACGAAAAACGCGAGTTTAAATTTTTAAAAGGTCCTGTGTTTACCAATATAGTTTTGGCAGATGAGATTAATAGAACACCGCCAAAAACACAATCAGCATTGCTAGAGGCTATGCAAGAAAAAGCGGTAACAGTAGCTGGTCATACCTACAAACTTCCTAAACCATATTTTGTGTTAGCTACTCAAAACCCTATTGAGCAAGAAGGAACATATCCTTTACCAGAAGCTCAACTGGACCGGTTCATGTTTGCTATTAATTTAACTTATCCTACTTTCCAAGAAGAAGTGGATGTTGTTAAGTCAACTACTAGTAATTCAGTAGCTCAACTTGATGCACTGTTTAGTCCAGATGAAATAGCAAACCTACAACAAGTCATAAGAAGTATGCCGGTAGCTGATAATGTAGTAGAATACACGGTTAAATTAGTGTCTCAAACACGTCCAAATGAGAGTACAGCTGCTGAAATCGTTAAAACATATATAGATTGGGGTGCTGGTCCGAGAGCATCACAGAATCTGATATTAGCTGCCAAAACTCATGCTGCAACCAAGGGTAAATATTCTCCTGATATAGAAGATGTTCAAGTCGTTGCTGAAAGTATTTTGCGACATCGTGTTGTAAGAAATTATAAAGCAGTAGCCGAAGGTGTTGATATTACTACCGTTCTAAAGGAATTGTTTTAACTCATACTTCTTATGTAGAGTGATTATAAATTAGCTCCTAAAACGTTTTAGAAGCTTTTTTTTTAATTACAGGATTGTTGTATTGTAAAAAAAAGGGGCTTAAAATCATCAAAATCATAATAATGATTACTATAAATCAATTTTTAATGATAAATAGATGAAGTTTTTTGCTATTTCTTATTGATTTTTAAAGTTATAGGAGTTTTCATACTTTTGTTGAATTAACTAAAAACTATATTTATGGCTTTTGATATTGATATGATTAAGCAAGTATATAGTCAAATGGCTGACCGTGTAAACCATGCACGAGAAACTGTAGGTAAGCCATTGACACTTGCAGAGAAAATTTTATACTCTCACTTATGGGATGGTACACCATCTACTAAATTTACAAGAGGTAAAGACTATGTTGAATTTTCTCCAGACCGTATAGCATGTCAAGATGCCACAGCCCAAATGGCATTATTGCAATTTATGCAAGCCGGTAAAGAAAAAGTGGCTGTGCCAACAACTGTACACTGTGATCACTTAATTCAAGCAAAACAAGGAGCTGATAAAGATTTAGCACGTGCTAATGATACAAGTAAAGAAGTATTTGATTTTTTAGAATCTGTTTCGAATAAATATGGCATAGGGTTCTGGAAACCTGGTGCAGGTATTATACACCAAGTCGTACTTGAAAACTATGCGTTCCCTGGAGGAATGATGATTGGTACAGATTCACATACTGTGAATGCTGGTGGTTTAGGTATGGTAGCTATAGGTGTTGGTGGTGCTGATGCTGTTGATGTTATGGCAGGTATGCCTTGGGAACTTAAGTTTCCTAAATTAATAGGTGTTAAACTTACAGGAAAACCTCAAGGATGGACAGCTGCTAAAGACGTTATTTTAAAAGTAGCTGAAATTTTAACCGTCAAAGGTGGTACGGGTTGCATTGTAGAATACTTTGGTGAAGGTGCTAAAAATTTATCGTGTACAGGAAAAGGAACCATATGCAATATGGGAGCTGAAATCGGGGCAACCACTTCAACATTTGGATACGATGAATCTATGGAGCGTTTTCTTAGAGCCACAGATAGAAGTGAGATTGCTGATGAAGCCAATAAAATTAAAGAACACCTTACAGGTGATGCTGAAGTTTACGCGAATCCAGAACAACACTTTGATCAAGTTATAGAAATTGATTTAAATACTTTAAGACCACATTTAAATGGACCATTCACGCCAGACTTAGCAACCCCTGTTGGTGAATTAGGTGAAAAAGCAAAACAAAATGATTGGCCAATTCAAGTTGATTGGGGATTAATAGGTTCGTGTACTAACTCTTCTTATGAAGATTTAACCAGAGCGGCGTCTATTGCTAAACAAGCGGTTGATAAAAAACTAAAACCTAAATCAGATTTTGGTATTAATCCAGGTTCAGAGCAAATTAGATTTACCGCAGAACGTGACGGTTTGCTCAATGTATTTGAAGAATTAGGTGCTACAATTTTTACCAATGCCTGTGGCCCATGCATTGGCCAATGGGATCGAAGTGATCTTAAAGGTGAAGAAAAAAACACCATTGTTCACTCGTTTAACCGAAACTTCTCTAAGCGTGCAGATGGTAATCCCAATACTCATGCTTTTGTAGGGTCACCTGAAATGGTAGCAGCTATTGCTATTTCTGGTCGTTTAGATTTTGATCCTATGACTGATACTTTGATTAACGAAGATGGAGAAGAAGTTAAATTAGATCCACCTCAAGGAATAGAATTACCAGAATTAGGATTTGATGTTGAGGATAACGGCTATCTAGCACCTCAAAAAGATGGCAGTAGCGTAGACGTAAAAGTAGATCCAAATTCAAACCGAATTGAGTTATTAACTCCATTTGAACCTTGGGATGGTGAAAATATAACAGGAGCTAAGCTTTTAATTAAAGCACATGGCAAATGTACCACCGATCATATTTCAATGGCGGGACCTTGGCTTAAGTATAGAGGACATTTAGATAACATTTCTGATAACTGTTTAATTGGTGCAGTAAATGCTTTTAACATGAAAACTAACTTTGTTAAAAGTCAAATTACAGGTAAATATGATGCTGTACCTAAAACACAACGTCAGTACAAAGCAGAAGGTATTCCAACTGTTGTTGTAGGCGATCATAATTACGGGGAAGGTTCTTCAAGAGAACATGCAGCGATGGAGCCTAGACATCTTGGTGTTCGTGTGGTGATTGTAAAATCGTTTGCTCGTATTCACGAAACCAATCTTAAAAAGCAAGGTATGTTAGGTTTAACTTTTGCCAATGAAAATGATTATGACTTGATTCAAGAAGATGACACCTTTAACTTTATTGATTTAAATGAGTTTGCCGAAGACAAACCATTAAACATCGAAGTGGTTCATACTGATGGATCTAAAGATATGATTGAAACTAATCATACGTATAATCAAACACAAATCAATTGGTTTAAAGAAGGCTCAGCATTAAATATGATTAAAAAGCAGAATAAGGCTTAATAGATTAGCTTATTTTTAACTACAAAACCACCCGCTTGGGTGGTTTTTTGATATATTTTAGGGGTATGAATTCAACAAATAAAAATAAAATTTGCATTTGGCTTAAAAAACAATGGAGCAATATTTTATTTTTTGTAGTTGTTGCATTACTCATTATACCCCAAACGCGATTACCTATACAAATCAAGCTTAATCAACTTATTGCTTTTAGCCCTTCAGAATTAGCAAAAGATAAACAACTAAAGCTCGAATCGTATCATTGGCAACTTGAAAATCGTGAAGGGCAACTAATTAATTTTAGTCGGTCTAAAGGTAAGGTAATCCTAGTTAATTATTGGGCAACTTGGTGCGGTCCTTGCATCGCTGAAATGCCATCCTTACAAAATTTACATGCAAGATTTGGAACGGAAGTAGATTTTTATTTTATCACTTCAGATACACCTCAAAAAGTCGATACTTTCTTTGAGACACACGATTATCTTTTACCAAGCTACCAAATGCGATCGGCACCACCATTACAACTTGAAAGTTCAAGTTTACCAACTACTTATTTAATTGATAAAATGGGCCAACTCAAAATGTATAAAGTTGGTGCTGCTAATTGGGATTCTAAGCTTGTTCATCAAACTATTCAATCTTTATTAAAGGTTTAATGGGACAGTTTGTAACGCTTACAGAGTTTAAATTTACTAGTTTATATGGTAAGGTTTGGGCTTTCTTTATGATGCAATTTGCACATCAACCAATTCAAAAACAAGCTAAAGGGCAATTGTTTTATAAGCTATTTGGAAGCGGGAAATCAAACTTCAATCCATTTCCAGATTGGTCTACTTATGCTTTATTACAAGTTTGGGATTCTGAGCAAGAAGCACTTGATTTTAGAGAATCTTCGATTTTTAAGCGCTACTTAAAAGAAAGTTCATCACTTAGTTTAGTTGAAATGCAACCTATACAATCTCGCGGTAAGTGGAATGGTACAAATCCATTTGTGATAGAAAAATCAACAACACAATTGGATCCTGATCAAAAAATGGCAGTAATCACAAGAGCAAGCATTAAACCTTCAAAAATGGTGAGATTTTGGAAAGCTGTACCAGCTTCTCAAAAACCTTTGCAGGAAGCTAAACATTTAATTTATACAAAAGGTTATGGCGAGGTTCCTTTTTTTGAAATGGCAACCTTTAGTATTTGGGATTCTGTAGAAGGCTTAAACAATTTTGCTTATAGAAGTCGTGAACATGTTAAAGTGATTAAACAAACCCGACAGATAGATTGGTACAAAGAGGAATTATTTGCGCGCTTTAAGGTTTGTAAAATTTTAGAGTTTTAATTTATTTTAAAACCAGATAATGCGTGTTTACCAAGTGCTTTAATAAACGGTGATGAGGTTAAATTTAATACGATCGATAAATCTTCCATTAGCGAAGACTCTTCATCCAAAAACTTAAAGATAGTTTCTATCTTGTTTTTTTTGTACATTTTATAAAATAAGGTTTCTCCAAAACCATTGTGATGAGTTAAAACATCTAAAAATAACTTGTCGTAGTGCTTGTATTTGAATGGTGTTTTTAGGCGAAGCCTTTGATTAGCCTTTAGTAACTTGACTATTTGATTAGATTTTCGCTCACAATTCTTAAATGCATAGCCAGTTGATGCTTTTACCCAACCACCAGCAGTACCAATCTTTATAATCGACTTGTGCGGTTGGTTATCAAACGTAAAGTTTGTCATTGGAATGTTGCCTAACTCCTCATTTATGACTTTGAACTCAGTAACTCCACGTTGTTTTAAATACGTTTCCAAAAATTGATCATAATGTTCAGTATTGACTAAGTGTGGTGTGAAATAGGTAAATTCAACAAGTGCCTGGTGGGGATTAACAGGCAACACATAGGTAAAACTTGTGGTTGCCCCATCTTTGACTGAAAAATCCATCATTGTAAACTCATCTTCTTTAAACTGAGGGGATTCAGTTTCAATAAACCATCCTTTAAAATGCTGGTTAATGTTATAGTATTCGTGTGGTTTAAAAAATGATACGTCTATACGGCTATCAAATACCATAGACGTCTCATAGGTTTGCTTAGTTGTGGTGACTTCAACTTGGTGAATATCTATTTCATTTAAACGAGTAACCTGTTCTTCTTTCCAAGTGATATTCATATGATTTTTCAGCTTAGATATGGCATAGTTATAAAAATCAATAGATTTTAGCATTTTGTAGTGATAATCACCCAAATCAAATCTAATATCTTCATTATTAGCAATTACTAAACCTTTTGCCCAAGACTTTGTGATAATTTGATCCCAATTTCCATGTTCTTTTTCCCAGAAACACCAGGTTTTATCGTTTGTTTTCTTGGCATTAGGCTCTATAACTAATAAGTTTCGTGACTCAAGCAAACCTTCACGGAGCATAGCTAAAGCTAAGTGAAGCCCCGCCGCGCCAGCTCCTACGATGGTATAATTAAAAGTAGACATAGAAATACACGAAAAATAGAAGTTGAACAATGTAAATATGAAGTGATAAGCTAAAATTACCTTTCACTTTAAATGTCAAAATTGCCCAATTGAAGGCAAACGCAAATAGAAACCAAGCAATGTAATTATCTATAGGAACCTCTTGAGTCGTAAATGCCCAAAAATCGAATCTTGGTGCAGAGTGTTCCATAAATATGTCTAGAACAAGCATTAAAGTGGCACCAATCAAAGATTTGATAATTTTAGGTTGGTGAGTTAAAATCTGTTCAGCTAAATTAGCACTAATTAAGCTTAAAATACCCCAGTTGATACCAATCAGTAAAGGAACTCCTAGTAGTTTTGGGCCTAAATTATCACCGTAACTATAATCACCAAAAAACCAACCAAAATTAACACCTAAAGCTTCTGCTATAAACCCTACTACTGCAACTCCAGCAAAAACAGCTAGAGATTTGATTTTTTTTAAAGGAAAAAACAATACAGTTACCAGTAAAAGAACAACTAGATTTAAACTTGTTTTGGGGACGAACCATTGTTCAAATCCTATAGATATCCCTATTATTCCAGAAAGATGAAACAACCATATGAGGCCGATGGCAAAATATAAGGGGTTAAATTTTATGTTCATGAGCAATGAGATCAGATACTATTTTCCCAGATAATAAGCAAAGAGGAATGCCACCACCAGGGTGTACACTTCCACCACAAAAATATAAGTTCTTTAATTGTGATGAGAAATTAGGATGTCTCAAAAAAGCAGCAAATTTGTTATTACTAGAAGTTCCATAAAGTGAACCTTTGTAAGACGAAGTTTGTGCTTCTATTTCAACAGGAGTTAGAATATGTTCTATCCTAATGTGTTGTTCAACTCTTGTGTTTAGGGTTCGATTAATTTTATTGATTATTTTTTCTCTAATATAACTGGTTTGTGCACTCCAATCTTGGCCATCGTTTGTAGGTGCATTTACCATTACAAACCAATTTTCATGACCTTTTGGGGCATCAGAAGCAACATGTTTAGAGGTAATGTTAATATAAACAGTTGGATCGTTATAAAAATACTTTTTATTAAAGATGTGATCAAATTCTGACTCATAATTTTTTGAAAATAAGATGTTATGCAAATCTAATTCTGGAAAAGATTTATCTATGCCCCAGTAAAAAATTAAAGCAGAACTTGAGCGCTCTTGACTCAAGGTTTTTTTAGGAGGTTTCAAATCTTTTAAAAAGGATTGATAAGCTGAATAAACATCCATATTACACACCACAACATCTGCTTCGTAGGATTTGTCTTCAGTGATGACTTTCTTTACGTTTTGTTGTCTATAATCAATACGATCTACCTTTATTCCTAGCTGAAATTCTATGCCAACATCTTTTGCAAGTTGGGTGAGGCTTTGCGAAATATCATGCATTCCATTAACGGGTAAATAGGTGCCTTGATACATTTCTAAATAAGGAATCATGCTCATAATTCCAGGCGTTTTAAATGGTGATGATCCATTGTACGTTGCAAAACGATTAAAGAATTGTGTAAGTTTAGGGTTATCAAAACTTGTTTGATTAACTTCATTTAAGGTTTTACCTAAGTCTAAATCACCTATGTTTTTAATAGCTTTTATGGTGTCTTTAGATAGATAGGTACTTAGTTTATGTAAAGACTTTTCAAGAAAAAGTTTTGAAGTCAGATTATACTTCTTTTTTGTAAGTTGAAGGTAAGATGTGAGGTGCGCTTTAGGTTCATTGAATACTCGCTCTGCTTCAGCGATAAATTTGTCTATCGCAGAATAGGCTGTAAACTGTGTCCCGTCTTCCCAAAAGTAATTACAAATACGATCTTTTTTGATGTAATTAAAGTAATCTTTCGGTTTTTGGTTATAGAGTTCAAATAATTCATCTACCAAATAGGGTAATGTAAATAGAGAAGGCCCTAAGTCAAATCTATAGTTACCTTTATGTATAGCGTGTAATTTACCACCTGTGTAGGTGTTTTGCTCTATAACAATGACCTCGTAGCCTAATTTTCTAACTCTTAGCGCCGCAGAAAGACCTGCAATACCAGCTCCAACAATAATTGCTTTTTTTGGCATTAAGATCTATATTTCTTAAAATATTTAATGGGAGGTAATAACATTCCAAAACACTCGCCATCTTCTTTTCCAAGATGCTTGTGGTGCATTTTATGGGCTCTTCTTATAGCTTTACCGTACCATGTGTCTGCTTTTCTAAACAATTTAAACCGTTGGTGAATAAAGATATCATGAACTAAAAAGTAGGCTAAACCATAAGCAGCAATTCCGCTACCAAATGCATTTCCATAGGTCACATTACCCATAAAAAAATACATGCTTACAATAGCATAAAATACAAAAAACAAATCGTTACGCTCCCACCAAGAGTTATGGTCTTTTTTGTGGTGATCTTTGTGTAATGCCCACAAAAAACCATGCATTACATATTTATGCGTGAACCAAGCCATAAATTCCATTGCAGCAAAAGTGCTTATGAAAATAAGAGCCCAAATAACTATGTACATCATATCAAATTAAGTCTACAAGATAAATAAGATTTAGCCAACAAACTCGCTTTTTGGTAATCAGGCACACGAATACGTCTCGACTTAATTTCTAAAGACGGCGTATTTTTAAGCTTTTGCAGTAATTTCAGATAATAAATATAAGCAGTATATACACCTAATTTTGCTTCAACTGGTAAATTAGCAATACCTCTTAAGCCAGCTTTAAAATCGGCATCAATTTCATTAATAATTTCTAGTTTAGTTTCTTCGTCTAGGCAATCTAAGTTTGCGTTAGGAAAGTAAGAGCGTTCTAAGTCTTCACAGTCTGCCTTTAGGTCACGTAAAAAATTCACTTTCTGGAATGCTGATCCTAACTTCATTGCATCCTCTTTTAACGCATTATATTTTTTGTCGTCTCCCTTAACAAAAACTTTCAGGCACATTAACCCCACAACATCTGCAGATCCGTAGATGTAAGCTTCATATTCTTCCTTTGTTAAATAGTCTGACTTAAATAAGTCTTTCTCCATACTATTCATAAATGCTTCATAGAGTTCAGCTGGTATTTTATACTTATGTACCGTCTCTTGAAAAGCGTTTAAGATAGGATTTAAGCTAATTTGGTCTTCAATAGCAGCATACATTTCTGCTTTAAATTTATCAAATAGCTTCTGCTTGTCGTAGTCATGGAAGGTGTCTACGATTTCATCAGCAAATCTTACAAACCCGTAGATGTTGTAAACGTCTTGTCTAATCGAAGGCGCTAAAAGTTTGGTTGCTGAAGAGAACGAGGTGCTGTAAGACTTCGTAACGGTCTTACTGCACTCTCTAGCGACTTCATCAAAAATAGATTTCATAGTTTATAGGTTTTTTTCAATCAATTCGGCTACTAGTTTTCCTGAAATTAATGCTGGAGGTACACCAGGTCCAGGAATAGTTAGTTGACCTGTAAAGTATAAGTTATCAACTTTTTTACTTTTAAGTTTTGGTCTTAAAAAAGCGGTTTGTAATAAGGTGTTAGCCATACCATAAGCGTTACCTTTGTATGAATTATAGTCCTTTTCAAAATCGCTTACGCAGAATGATTTTTTATAAATAATATGGTCTCTTATGTTTTGCTTAGTCAGTTTTTCAAATCGAGACATAACAATGTCAAAATACTGCTCTCTTAAACTTTCTGTGTCTTCTAAACCAGGCGCAATTGGGACTAAGAAAAATCCATTTTCACATCCTTCTGGAGCCGTATTAGGGTCAGTTTTTGAGGTAAAGTTAGCATAAAACAACGGTTCTTTAGGCCATTTGGGGTCAGTGTAAATACTTTGGGCGTGTTGATCAAAATCAACATCAAAGTATAAGTTGTGATGTTCTACATTTTCAATTTTTTTATCAACACCGATATAAAATAAGAGTGAAGATGGAGCAAATACCTTTTTACTCCAATAGGATTCTGAATATTGACGGTATTTTTGATCAAGCAATGTTTCGGTATGATGATAATCTGCACCAGATAAAACAAGGTCTACGTCCTGTTTTTCTCCGTTAACTTCTAAGCTTTTAACCTTTTGTTCAGCAACATCAATTTTAGTAATTGTTGCGTTGGTATGTATCTTTACGCCTAAGGATTCAGCTAGATCGTTCATTGCTTTAATTACCGCAAAAAAGCCTCCTTTAGGATGCCAAGTTCCTAAGCCGAAATCGGCATAGTTCATGAAATTGTAAAATGATGGTGTTTCACTAGGTTTTGCACCTAAGAATAAAACAGGGAATTTTAAAATTTGCTTGAGTTTAGGACTTTCAAAATCTTTTTCAACATCTTTATCTACGGTGCTAAAGAAGGCGCCTAATTTCTTAACAGTTTTAGGCGTTACCAGTTCAAGTGGAGATACGCCAGGTTTATAAACCAAGTCTTTAATTGCAATGTCATAATTTTCTTTAGCCGTTTTAATAAACTTCATTAGTTTAGTGGCTCCTTGTTTTTCTTCTTGATCAAAGACCTCATATATTTTTTCGAGATCGTCGCCTATTTTTATTTGATCGTTCTCACCAAAAATAACTTGATAACCGGGATCTAATTTATCTAACTGGTAATAATCAGATGGTTTTTTATCAAAATCTGCGAAAAAGCGCTCGAAAACATCAGGCATCCAATACCAAGATGGTCCCATATCAAACGTAAATCCTTCTGCTTTTAGCTGCCTTGCACGTCCACCAACACTTTCATTCTTTTCGAACAATTCAACGTCGTGTCC
This sequence comes from Psychroflexus sp., assembly GCA_965656295.1. Taxonomy (GTDB): domain Bacteria; phylum Bacteroidota; class Bacteroidia; order Flavobacteriales; family Flavobacteriaceae; genus Psychroflexus. The sequence goes on along the minus strand of CBFHKB010000005.1, from coordinate 4,164 downwards.
TTGTTTAGCTAGATAACAAGCTGCAGATAGTGATGAAAATCCAGAACCAATAACGGCTATTTTCTTTGGCATAATTATAAGTTAAGTGTTAGTTCAGAAATATTTTTAAACCCTTTAACATGAGTTGGAAATTCAAAACCAGAGTCTAATAAATCATTAACCTTACGGCCAAGAATCCAGTATTCTGCATTTGAATTTTCTAATATACTACTTTTAAAAGTAGCGATGTAGTCTTCGGTATTTTCAGGTTTAACAGTTAAATAACTAACAAAAACTGTTTTGTCAAAAAGTTTAGACAAATAAGTTAAATCATCCATAGGTAAACTTTGACCTAAGAAAATCACTTTATATCCATGTAATAAAAGTTCGTAGTTAGTATAAAATAAACCGATATCGTGAATTTCTTCTTCAGGTAAAAATAACACAAATACTTTATCTGTTTTTGAAGGTTCTTCAAATTGTAATTTTTCAATATTCAGAAACAGCTTTTGTTTGATGAGGGTCGAAATAAATTGTTCATGTGCAGGGGTTATCGTTTCAGATTGCCACAAGAAGCCAATCTCTTTAAGTAGTGGTATAAAAACATCGTTGTAAATTTCTCCAAATGTTTTAGTTTCTAGAAGGCTATCATACGTTTTTAGAAATAAGGCCTGATCAAAATTCATCATAGCAACTTTAAGGGATTTTAAAGCCCTATTCATATTGCTTTTACTTGTTGTAATATTTCTAACGAGACTATTTATCTCGTCATTAGACATCTTTGATATACGAGAAATTTTATACCCATTTTCGTTTAAAAAGGTAATGTTCAAAATTTTTTGTAAACCATTGACATCGTAAGTTCGGATATTAGAATCAGTTCGCTTTGGTTCTAAAACGCCATACCTTTTTTCCCACATTCGAATCGTGTGTGCTTTAATCCCACTTAAGGATTCTAAGTCTTTGATACTAAAGTTTTGTTTTATATTTCCCATACATATGTTTAACAAAACCAAAAATATCGAATACAAATCTATTTTGTTTAAAATGCCAAGTTAAAAATTAAACAAAAATGTTAACCTATGTTAATTATTGTCAAAATGCTTAACAACTGTTAAGCTATTTTTTAAGACTTGCTAGAATCTAAAAGGATCTTCTTCATTAGAAGTAATGCCTAAGGCCTCGTAGATATAATCAAAAGTAGATAGTAATTTGGGCTTCCCATCTACTAAGGCTACATCATGTTCGAAGTGGGCGCTTGGTTTCATGTCTGCCGTTAAAATGGTCCAGCCATCTGGGAGTTGTTTAATCCGTTTCGTACCTAAATTGATCATAGGTTCTATGGCAACAGTCATACCTTCAACAAAACGTTTACCACGACCGCGCTTTCCGTAATTTGGCATTTCAGGCGATTCGTGCATTGTGGTTCCTATACCATGACCAACTAATTCTCTTACAACCCCGTAACCGTGTTTTTCGGCGTGTTTTTGTATAGCAAAACCCACATCTCCAACCCGGTTACCTTGCTTAAATTGTTCAATGCCTTTGTAAAGAGATGCTTTTGTGACCTCCAGTAGCTTTTTAATCTCGCTATCAATTTTGCCTACTTCAAAGGTGTAAGCATGGTCACCGTAATAATTATTTTTAATTGCACCACAATCTATTGATATAATATCACCTTCTACTAGAGGTTTATCATTAGGGACTCCATGGACAACTTGTGCGTTAGGGCTCATGCATAAAGTGTTAGGGAAATCATATAAGCCTAAAAAACCCGGAATAGCTCCGTGATCTCTAATAAATTCTTCAGCTTTTTGATCTAGTTCTAAGGTAGATATGCCAGGCTTAACTTCCTTAGCTAACATGCCCAATGTTTTAGAAACAATAAGGGCGCTTTCTCTCATTAATTCAATTTCCTCTAGAGATTTAGGTATAATCATTAACTATTATTTGAAAAGTTTATTAAAAAATCCTTTTTTGGTGTTTTTTGGTTTGTTTTGATAAGTATTGTCTTCACCAATTATCTCTCTGTAAACGTTTCCCCAGCCATAAAAGCCGCCTATATTTCTATCGTCTATAAAGATATCTGCTTGTATTTTTCGACTAATTTCTTCAGAATATTCTTCTTCCGGATAACTTCTATTTACAGCATAAAATTCTATGCCGTTATCCCTGCAATATTCAACAGCTTCATCGAGTTGTTTGCCGGATCTGTACGTCCATAAAATGAGCACGTGACCTGTTTCTTGAAGTTTTTTAAGTGTTTCAAAAGCAAATGGTTTTGGATTACCAATTTTCGGGTATTTACTTTCAACTATTGTGCCGTCAAAGTCAACAGCTATAATGGGCTTAGATCTTGAAATCATAAAATAATGTTCTGCTTAAAAATCATAACTATGGCTATAATCTAACTTTGCCATGATTTTATACAAATCTTCCTCAATACTTTCTACAGCATACTCTACAAATCGGTTAAGCTCCTTACCGTTCTTGTAAACTATAATGGTAGGCACATTTATAATATTAATTTGCTCAGCTTTTTCAGAAGGCATGTTAGGCACTTTTTTTGAACGAGTTACACCAATCATGTGAAGTTGATCGAGATTGAAATCAATTTCATCTAAAATTTTAACTAATCTGGGTAATTCACGACGACTATCAGGACACCAAGTTCCAAGGTAAATGTAAATCTCAAGATCGTTTAAATCTTTAATTTTCTTCATTTTGCTTATCGTTGTTTCATCAGGTTTAAATTTTTCATAGGTAGATTTAAACCAAGCTAAATTTTTACCTTCTTTTAGTTCGTTTAGACTAAACTCACCTGTGATTAGTTCATAATTTTGGGCCTGAGTTTTCGTTATAGCTGAAGTTATAACGACAAGTAAAACGAGTAAACTAGTTATTTTATTTTTCATTTTAAAAGGGATTTTTGAGTCATTAAATCGGGTTTTTCAATACCCATGAGGTCTAGAATAGTTGGTGCAATATCACCTAAAATTCCATCTTTAATTTCTTTGATCTCTTTATCGACTAAGATTAGCGGTACGGGATTAATGGTATGTGCTGTATTGGGCGAACCATCTTTGTTTTTCATGGTTTCACTATTACCATGATCGGCGATGACAATTACCGAGTAATCTTGAGCTGTCGCTGCACTTACAATAGATTGTAAACAAGTATCTACCGTTTCGCAAGCTTTTACAGCTGCATCAAAATCGCCAGTATGACCAACCATATCGGGATTTGCAAAATTAATACACATAAAATCAGCGCTTTGATTTTCAATTTCAGGTATGAGTTCGTCCCTTAATTTAAATGCACTCATTTCAGGTTGTAAATCGTAAGTAGCTACTTTCGGAGAGTTTACCAGTACACGTTTTTCATCTCTAAATGGCTTTTCACGACCACCTGAAAAGAAAAAAGTAACATGTGGGTACTTTTCAGTTTCTGCAGCTCTTAATTGTGATTTACCAGTGTATTCTAGTACTTCGCCCAAAGTGGCTTTAATATTTTCTTTTTTGTAGACGACATTAATATTTTTAAACGTATCGTCGTATTGTGTCATGGTTACAAAATAAAGTGGAAGGTGCTTCATGCCTACATCAACAAAATCTTCTTGACTTAAGGCTTGGGTTAATTGTCGACCTCGATCAGTTCTAAAGTTAAAGAAAATAACTACATCACCTTTTTGTATCGTTCCGTTAGTTGCTGTTTGTTCTAACTTAACTTTTATAGGTTTTATAAACTCATCTGTAACTTGGTCATCATAGCTTTGTTGAATCGCTTCAACAGCATCTGTAGTTTCAACCTCTGCCTTACCATTTACAATTAGTTGATAAGCTTTAGCAACGCGTTCCCAACGTTTGTCTCTATCCATCGCATAATAGCGACCAATAATACTTGATAGTTTTGTATTGTAATTTTCGCAAAAATTATTAATAGTTTCAATAAAAGATTTTCCAGAATTTGGATCTACATCACGTCCATCAGTAAACGCGTGAATAAAACTTTGCTCGACCCCAAAATCATGCGCTGCTTTAACTAAACCTTCAAGATGTTTGATATGGGAGTGAACCCCACCATCGCTAACTAAGCCTAAAAGGTGAACAGCCTTGTTATTTTCCTTAGCATAATTGAAGGCTTGTTCTAAAGCAGGTTCGTTTTTAAGTGTGTCTTTTTCGACCG
>CBFHKB010000004.1:0-52736 GCA_965656295.1 Psychroflexus sp. | reverse complement strand
TGTATAGATACCATTCTTAATCAAAAAGAATTTTACGATAGAGGCGAACCTGTATTTTGTATTTATGTCGCTATTGGTCAAAAAGCTTCAACTGTAGCAGGTATTGCCAACTTATTAGAGCAAAAGGGTGCTTTAGCTTATACGACTATAGTAGCAGCTAATGCTTCAGATCCTGCACCAATGCAAGTTTATGCGCCAATGGCAGGTGCCGCTATAGGTGAGTATTTTAGAGATACTGGCCGACCAGCTTTAATTGTTTATGACGATTTATCTAAACAAGCGGTAGCTTATCGTGAGGTGTCTTTATTATTAAGAAGACCTCCAGGACGTGAGGCTTACCCTGGTGATGTCTTTTTCTTACACTCAAGATTACTAGAGCGTTCGGCTAAAGTGATTAACGATGACCAAATCGCTAGCCAAATGAATGATTTACCTGAAGCTTTAAAAGATAAGGTAAAAGGTGGAGGTTCATTAACTGCCTTGCCAATTATTGAAACTCAAGCAGCCGATGTATCGGCCTATATTCCTACCAATGTAATCTCGATTACAGATGGACAGATTTTCTTAACAACCGACTTATTTAACTCGGGTGTTCGTCCAGCTATTGATGTTGGTATTTCTGTATCACGTGTTGGTGGTTCAGCTCAGATTAAGTCAATGAAAAAGGTAGCTGGAACGTTGAAGTTAGATCAAGCTCAGTATCGTGAATTAGAAGCCTTTGCTAAATTTGGATCAGACCTTGACGCTTCAACCATGGCAACTATCCAAAAAGGTAAGCGTAATGTGGAGCTTTTAAAACAATCAGAATCTAACCCATATCCAGTAGAGCATCAAATCGCTTCTGTATATGCGGGGACTAAAAATCTTTTAAAAGAAGTTCCTGTTGATCAAGTTAAAGCGTTTGAAACCGATTACATTAACTATCTTGAGGCAAAACACAAGGACGCCCTTAACACCTTAAAAGCAGGTAAGTTAACTGAAGAAGCTACCGATGCCTTAGAGAGTGCAGCTAAAGAAGTCGCTGCTAAATACAAAGCTTAAATAATTAGCAAATGGCTAACTTAAAAGAATTAAGAAATAGAATAAGCTCGGTATCCTCAACTATGCAGATTACCAGTGCCATGAAAATGGTATCTGCTGCAAAGTTAAGTAAGGCCCAAGACGCGATTACCAGAATGCGTCCTTATGCTGAAAAGCTTACTGAGCTATTGCAAAACTTAAGTGCCTCGCTTGAAGGTGATGCACAAAGCCCTTATACTGAAGTAAGACCAGTTGAGAACGTGCTTATTGTACCTGTTTCCTCAAATCGTGGATTAGCCGGTGCCTTTAATTCTAACATTGTTAAGCGAACAAAAGCTGTTCTTGATCAGTATAAAGATGCTAATGTAGAGCTTTACAGTATTGGTAAAAAAGCAAATGATATTCTTAAGAAGCAAAACACGGTTATCGAGGTCAATACTTCGGTTACCGAAAACCCTTCTTATGAAACCGCTGCAGAGATTGCAGAATTTTTAATGACAGCTTACGCTGAAAAGCGTTACGATAAAATTGTATTGATTTACAATAGCTTTAAAAATGCGGCAACTCAAATCATTAAAGAAGAAGCTTTTTTGCCTTTAGAAACTTCAGTAGAAGCTCATGAGATCGAAAAATCTTCAACAGAATATATTTATGAGCCTAATAAAATTGAAATTGTTAACGAGCTTATTCCTAAGTCGTTAAAAATTCAGTTGTTCAAAGCTATTAGAGATTCCATTGCTTCCGAACACGGTGCACGTATGACGGCAATGCACAAAGCTACTGATAACGCAACAGAGCTGAGAGATAGTTTAAAGCTCTCTTATAATAAGGCACGACAAGCCGCTATTACTAACGAAATTTTAGAAATTGTAGCTGGTGCAGAAGCTTTAAGCTCGTAGGCTCAAAGTAATTTTAAACTTATAGTCATAAAAAAGCCTCGGATTTATTCCGAGGCTTTTTTATGTTCTAAAAAGATAGATGTATCCTTTATTCAACTTCCTTAATGAGGTGAATGAATACAGGGTAGTGGTCACTATAACCGCCCGTAAAACCACCATCGGCCCAAGCTCTGTAGGGATAGCCTTTGTAGCGCCCTTCAGGATTTTGTAAATAACCAGGATTGTAAACGCTAGCTTTGTATAGCTGATAGGTCTTAAAATCGTTTTTAATTAAAGGTTTAGATAACATAATTTGATCAAATAAGTCCCAAGTGTCTCTCCACGCAATGGTACCAATACCTTGTTTATAGATTTTATCAAAAGGATTATAAAGTTCTTTTAATTTAACTTTTCGGCGTTTGCCAACACCAAGTAGTTCATCGGTAATACTTTTATTGTAAGGCCCGTCATTGAAATCACCCATAATCATAATCTTAGCTGTAGGATCGGCACCTAAAATTGAGTCAACAACAGAACGAGAAGATTTTGCAGCTAAAATTCGTTTGGCTTCAGAACTACCCCGTGATGGCCAGTGATTCACTAAAAAGTGCATCTCTTCGCCATCTAATAAACCTTTAACGTACAATTGGTCACGAGTGTAATCACGCTTGTTTGGATCGCTATCGCGATACATGACAAGTTCTTCTGTATCACTGTAGCTAGGCTTAAATATAGCTTTTTGATATAGTAAGGCATTATCAATACCACGCTCATCTGGAGAGTCATAATGCACGATACCATAATTGTATTTTTTCAAAGAAGGTTGATTGACCAAGTCCTCGAGGACTTTAAAATTCTCAACCTCGCAAACACCTATTATAGCAGGGGCATTTTGAGCAACTTCAAAGCCAATTTTACTAATGACACGTGCCATATTTCTTTGCTTTTTAGCATAATACTCCCCGCGTACGCCTTCAGCCATTTCCATAATTGGGCTAGCTTCGTCATTTTTGGTTTCGTCGTTAATGGTGTCAAATAAGTTCTCGACATTGTAAAACGCTACTGTGTTTACCTTGTACTCTTTTTTCTGAGCCTGTGATTGAAAGATAAATGCAAGTAGCATTAATGTTAATAAATTCTTCTTTAGCATAAATTGTAGTTTAAGATAGTGTAAAGTTCTAAATTTTAAGTGGCCAAAAATAATCAATAAACAATATTTAACTACATTTGCAGCCCGAAATAATGTTTTCTTAAAATTAAGACAATTTAATTTAAATTAACAAAATGCGTAAACTACAATTTTTTAGCATCTTTCTTTTGCTGTTTGTAATGCAATCTTTTGCACAACAGGCTAATATTACTGGGCGGCTATTTGAAGATGTTTCAGGAAAATCCATTCCAGATGCGATCATAAGCATTAAAGGTACAGAGTTAAGTGTAAAAACTAATAATTCTGGGACGTTTACTTTTGAAGGTCTAAGTTTGCCTCTTGGTGAGCAAGTTTTAGAAATTTCGAAAGAAAATTTTGAAACCAAAAAGTATCCTATTGTCATTAACGAGAGTAAAACCTTAGACTTAGGTGACCTTTTTTTGAACTATGACATTACTAAAGAAAACTACCAAATTAGTACAATTAGTTTAGCTGATAATGAGTTAAATGGTGATGATGTGTCGTCTTCAAATATATCAGGTCTACTAGCCTCGTCTCAAGATACCTACTTAAGAGCTGCAGCGTTTGATTTTAGTGCAGCGTTCTTTAATCCTAGAGGTTTTGATAATGCAAGTGGTAAAGTCTTAATTAATGGTATTGAAATGAATAATCAAACCACTGGTCGCCCAACATGGGGGATTTGGGGAGGTTTAAATGATGTGCAAAGAAACCGTGTGTTTGTAAGAAATACCAAAGCAAGTGATTACAACTTCGGTGATGTAGGAGGTACAACTAATATTATTATGAGAGCTTCAAAAATGCGTCAAGGAGGTCGTGTTTCATACGCATCTTCTAACAGAAGCTACCAAGGTCGTGTCATGGGTAGTTATAACTCTGGTGCATTAGATGGCGGTTGGTCTTATTCTGTTTTAATGTCTCGACGTTTCGGAGAAGAGGGTTTTAGACAAGGTACATCTTACGATGCAAACTCGTTTTTTGTAGCAGTTGAAAAGCAGCTAAACAGTAAACACAGTTTAAACTTTACAGGCTTTTATGCACCTAACCATCGTGGGACTAGTACTGCAATTACTCAAGAAGCTATCGATTTAAGAGGGAATGAATACAATCCTAACTGGGGTTATTTTAACGGTGATAAGCGTGCAACACGTGAAAATAGAAATGAACAGCCAGTTTTTATGTTGAATCATTATTGGGATGTTAGTGATAAAATTTCGATAAACACTAATGTAGGTTACCAAACTGGTTACAGCTCTAGATTGCGAATAGACAATGGAGGTACCTTTTTAGACCCTGAAAATGGTGTGACCTTGCCAGAAGGTGGTGCGCGTAACCCAGACCCGATTTACTACCAAAACTTCCCGAGTTATGCACTTCGTTTTCCAAACCCATCAGCCGCCGATTTTCAAAATGCCTATGGTTTAAGAGACGATTTTGTTAACGATGGTCAATTTGATTGGGGTGAAGTTTTTTATGCTAATCAAATATTCCCTAACAATAATTCTGTTTACATCTTTAAATCAGACCGTATTGAGGATGATCAACTTATGCTGAATTCAATTGTGAATGCTGAGTTATCTGATCATATTACCCTAAACGGACGTGTAAACTATAGAAACCTTAATAGTCATAATTTTGCGCAAGTTGAAGATTTACTTGGTGGGCAACAGTTTTTAGACGTTGACTTCTTTGCTGAAGAAAGCTCCTTTGTCACTGGTAGTGCTCAGGATTTAGCACAAAGTGATTTAAATAACCCTAATCGTTTGGTTCGCGAAGGCGATGACTACGAATACAATTTCGAAATTGACTCTGAAGTTTATGATGCCTTTGCTCAGTTACAATTTCAATATAGAGCAATCGATTTTCATGTTGGTACTAAATTTGGAAAAACAACTTACCAAAGAATTGGTAACTACCGTAACGGTTTCTTTGCCAATAACTCATTCGGTCCAGGCGAAGAACTTGATTTTACAACCTATGGTTTAAAAACAGGTGCAGTTTATAAAATTACAGGACGTCACTTAATCGATTTTAATGCCGCTTATCAACAAAACGCACCAACAATTAGAAATTCATTTGTGAATTCAAGACAAAGCCATGAGGTTGTAGATGGTCTAACAGAAGTGAAATCACAGAATTTAGACTTAAGTTACATCTATAAATCACCTATTTTTAATGCACGAGTTACAGGTTTTTATGCAGGTTTCCAAGATGAAACTAATGTTGGGTTTTACTTTACACAAGATTTGACAAATAGCTCTATAAACCCAGTTCCAGAAACCGATTTTAGTGCTTTTGTTCAAGAAGTGATGACGGGTATGGATCGTCGCCACTATGGTGTAGAATTTGGAGTTGAAGCTCAAGTTCACTCGACTTTAAAGCTAAAAGCTGCAGGTTCATTTGGTAACTATGTGTACACAAGCAATCCCAACTTATACCTAACGAGTCAAAATTTCCCTGGAGAACAACTAACCTTTGGAGATGGTCAAACCGATATGAAAGACTTGCATGTACCTGGTGGTCCAGAGCGTGTATTCCAATTAGGGTTTGAGTACCGTGATCCTGCTTACTGGAATTTAGGTGTAACAGTTAATCACTTTTCAAATTCGTATATTAGCCCAAGCGGTATTTTACGTTCTGATAATTTTGCACTAGACTATGACGGCTTACCAATTACTGATTATGATACAGGTATTGCAAGAGACTTATTAAAACAAGAAAAATTTGACGATTACATGTTGGTTAACTTAACTGCAGGTAAATCGTGGCGAATAGACGATTATTTCTTTGGCTTCTTTGCCGTCGTAAATAATGTGTTAGATGAGGTTTATAAAACAGGTGGTTTTGAACAATCACGTACCTCAAATTATAACTCTAGACTAGAAGATATGTCAAGAGAAAATGGTCCATTATTTGGTAATCGATACTTTATGGGTTACGGGACTACTTACTATGTAAATGTTTACTTAAGATTCTAAAAAAATAAATTGATTATAATGAAAACGCTAAAATTAAATTACGTACTAAGCTTGCTTTTTATAGCAACACTAAGCTTGTTTACTTCATGTGTAGGTGAAGATGATTATGCTGACATTACTTTTGCTGCAGAAAATCCTGAAATTGATGGAGATATTGTAGAACTTTCAACCATTTACGGAGAGCTAGAACAAAATGATTTTGATATTGTGACTTTTGAAGAGTCTTCAAATGGACAAAGCACATATGCTGTTGGTTATGTAGTGTCTTCAGATATTGGTGGTAACTTTTACAAGGAATTAGTAATCCAAGACAAGCCAGAAAATCCTACTTTTGGTATTTCGGTGCAAGTTGACAAAGCGCCATTATTCACCTTATTTGAAGTAGGCCAGAAGGTATACATTAAATTAGATGGCCTTTCAGCTATACAAGATGTTGATAACCCTTCAGATATATCAAGCGGAGAGTTTGGCGTAGCTGAATTAGGGATTAATGATGGCGGACAAATTGGTCAAATTGGCCAGTCTTTTTTCGCTGAACATATAATTAGAACTTCAGAAGTAGCCGAAATTGTTCCAACCTTAGTAGAGCTTGGAAATATTACCCCAGAAATGTTAAACACGTATGTTACTTTTCAAAATGTTCAATTTTTGAGAGAGTTGATGGAGTTTAATGATCAAGGAGAAATTATATCTTCTATTTCATACGCTGGTGAAGGCTTTGACCAATTTGATGGAGAGCGTGCCTTAGAGAGTTGTGTGAGCAGTGGTCAGATTATTTTGAGCACGTCTACATTTTCTGACTTCAAATCAGCTTCTTTACCTCAAGGGTCTGGACAAATTAGTGGAGTTTTGACACGTACGTTCGAAGGTGATAAATACACATTTTATTTAAATTCACAAGCCGATGCTAGCGATATGGATGGTGAGCGTTGTGACCCGTTAACTTTTTCTTGTGGAACTACTACCTCTGCCGCAAATGAGTTTTTAAATATTGATTTTGAAGGGGAAGGTACAGGACCAGTAAATGTAGCTGGATGGACTAATTATATCGAAGCTGGTTCAGTCACTTGGGAGACTTATTCTTCAGGCGGTACGAATGCTTCTTTAGGAACTTCTGCACGAATAGGCTCATTTCAATCTGGTGATGATAGTAGTGTAGCATGGTTAATTTCTCCTGAAATTGATATAGAATCAAACACTAAAGTGACTTTAGAATTCAAAACATCTAATAGCTTTTCCGATGACAGTAACTTACAAATTTTATATTCTTCAAACTGGGATGGTACAGAATCTGGTATAGCCACAGCTGAATGGGGAATTGTCAATGATGCAACTGTTGTTGCTGATGGCGAGTTTTTTGGAAACTGGGTAGAATCAGGTGTTGTAGATATGTCTTGTTTTGATGGTAATGGGCATTTTGCATTTAAGTACTCAGGAAGTGGTAACGCTGGATCTGATGGAACTTATGAATTAGATGAAATTATGGTTAATGTGGAGTAAGTTTCACATTAATTGAAACCATTAAACGGCTTGATCTCATCAAGCCGTTTTTTTATGGCTGAAATTTAATACATTTGAGTATTCATTAAAACATTAATTTTTGTCGCTTTACAAATCTTTATTTAAACAAACCTTTATGTACGGTTTGGCGACGGTTTTACCGCGAATGATTAGCTTTTTGCTTGTCTTGGTCCATACCAAGTACTTTGATAGCCGTGCTCTGTATGGTGAAATTTCAGTAGTGTTTGCTTATTTTGTCATTTTTAATGTTGTGCTTACCTATGGCATGGAAACCGCTTTTTTTCGCTTTTATAGTAACCAATCTCGAAGTAACAAAGCTAAAGTGGTCAATACGTCAGCTTGGTCTTTAGTTATTACCAGTGTAATTATTCTTGGTCTAGCCTTCTTAAATCGCTTTGCGATCAGTGATTTAATACAAATCAAAGCTGAATACCTTTCTTATATTATTGGCATCTTGTTGTTTGATGTTTTGGTGGTTATTCCTTTTGCCTATTTGCGAGCAAACCAACAACCCGTTCGTTTTGCTGTGATTAAAGTGATTAACGTAGTAATCAACATTACTCTCAATTTATTTTTCTTGGCGTGGTTAGTAAATTGGAGTTCTCAAGTGTCGTTTTTAGAGCGAATTTATGTCGAAGATTTCCAAGTTAGTTATGTGCTTATTGCCAACTTAATTGCAAGTCTATCATCTTTAGTTTTAGTCTCCCCGTTTTACCTTAACTTAAAATTTCAACTGGATTTCCAGCTTCTTAAACGGATGTTAACCTATGCTTGGCCCGTTTTAATTGCTGGTCTTGCCTTTTCAATTAATGAAGTATTCGATCGCATTTTACTTGAATATCTCCTCGACAGCGATCAGCCAACTGCCGATATTGGAGCCTATGCAGCTTGTTATAAATTAGCCGTTTTTATGACCTTATTTGCGACGGCTTTTCGTTTAGGGATAGAACCTTTTTTCTTTAGCCATTCAACGGCTCAAAAACCCCAAGTTGCCTATGCAACGATTACTAAGTATTTTGTGATTTTTGGAGCATTTATTTTAATAGCAGTGGTGGTGTTTATTCATCCTTTAAAGCTGTTAATTATTCGTAAGGATTCGTATTATGAAGCCCTAGCTATTGTGCCCATCCTTTTAGTTGCTAACTTTTGTTTGGGTATTTATCACAACTTATCGGTGTGGTATAAAGTCACCGATCGTACTAAATTTGGCGCTTATATTTCTAGCCTTGGCGCTATAATTACCTTGGTTGCCAACTTCAGCTTAATTCCCGTATTAGGTTATTTAGGCTGTGCTATAGCCACCTTGGCGGCTTATTTTACAATGATGCTTCTGTCTTACCTATTATCTCGAAAATATTATCCACTTCCGCTTCAGTTAAAAAAAATGGTACTCTATTTTAGTTTATCGGTGGCGATTAGTGCAGTTTCTTTTTATATCATGAAAGAAAATTATATCTTCGGTATTCTAAGTATTTTAGGCTTTTTAGCACTTGTATACTGGAATGAACATAAAGAAATTAAACAATTAATGAAGGCCTAAGACCTATGACAGTCAACATTAAAAATACATCAAATCACCCATTGCCAGCTTATGAAACTCAAGGTTCAGCGGGCATAGATTTAAGAGCAAATCTAAGCGAAACCTTGACCTTGCAACCTTTAGAACGTGTCTTAGTTAAGACAGGCTTGTTTTTAGAGCTTCCTGAATCTTACGAAGCTCAAGTAAGGCCTAGAAGTGGTCTAGCTTTAAAAAAAGGAATCACGGTTTTAAATGCGCCAGGAACCATAGATGCTGATTATCGGGGAGAGATTGGCGTGATTTTAATTAATCTTTCGCAAGAAAAATTTAGTATTCATGATGGAGACCGGATCGCACAATTGGTATTTGCTCAAGTGGAGCAGGCTGCACTTATAGAAGTTAATGAACTAAATGAAACTAAACGTGGCGCTGGAGGTTTTGGAAGCACAGGTGTCAACTAATACTTAACTCAACTAAACATTACTTATGAAAATAATAGTACCCATGGCAGGTCGCGGTTCAAGACTGAGACCACATACGCTTACGGTTCCTAAACCACTTATTCCTATTGCTGGTAAACCAATTGTACAACGCTTAGTCGAAGACATTGCAGAGGTTTTAGATGAACCCATCGATGAAGTTGCTTTTATTATAGCCAAAGATTTTGGTCAAGCGATTGAAGACCAATTAACGGCAATTGCTAAAACTTTAAACGCTAAACCAAGTATTTACTATCAAGACCAACCTTTAGGTACGGGGCATGCGATTATGTGTGCTAAATCATCCCTACAAGGGCCAGCGGTTGTGGCTTATGCCGACACGCTGTTTAAAGCTGATTTTAATTTAGATAAATCGGCAGATGCTGTGATGTGGGTCAAGCAAGTCGATAACCCAAGTGCATATGGTGTGGTGAAATTAAATGAAGACCGAAATATTATAGATTTAGTTGAAAAGCCTACAGAATTTGTGTCTGATTTAGCAGTGATAGGGATTTACTATTTTAAAGAAGTAGAAGTCCTCAAAGAAAAACTTGAAGAAGTTATTGCTGAAAATTTGATGAGAAGTGGCGAGTATCAAATTAACGACGGGATTGAAAAAATGAAGGCTGAAGGAAAAATTTTTAAGCCAGGTAAAGTTGATGAGTGGATGGACTGCGGTAACAAAACCGTGACAGTAGATACCAATTCGAGAATGCTAAACTTCTTACATGCCGATGCTAAAGAAGATTTAATTTCAAAAGGTATCACCATCGAAAATTCTGAAATTATAGAACCGTGTTTTATTGGTGAGCATGCCGTACTTAAAAATGCAAAAGTAGGCCCAAACGTGTCGATCGGTAACCACACAATTATTGAAAATACGAGTATAAAAAACTCCTTAGTTCAAGAACATACTCATATTAAGAATGCAAAATTAGACCAAGCGATGATCGGTAATCATGCTAAATATAATGGCGAGTTTACCAGCGTTAGTATTGGAGATTATTCAGTTTTAGAGTAAAAGTTAATGAAAAAAGCCTTCATCATACTCAGCTTGTTTTGGGGTTTTACGACGTGGTCGCAAAACCCTGAAGAAGCTAATTTGCCCACCGATGATTTAGGTAGCGTCTCGGACGAATTTCAAAACTATTTTTTTAAAGCCTTAGCCCAAACCGCCATTAATAACAACGCTAAAGCAGTTAACGAATTAGAACGCTGTCTAGAAATAGATGCGTCTAAAATGGTGGTGCATTTTTGGTTAGGTAAAAATTACAAAGCTTTAGTGCAGTACAAAAAGGCTGAAATGGCTTATGAGAAAGCTTTAGACTATAGTAATGCGAATCAAAAATCATTGGTTCATCAACACCTATTTGACCTTTTTGTAGAAACCAAGCAAACCGAAAAGGCCATAGCTCAAGCCTTAGAATTACTCCCTTATAAACCGCAAGTTCAACAAGAATTGGTTAATTTATATGTAATTAATAATGAGATTTCCAAAGCCTTAGAGCTGTTGGATAAAATCGAAGAGGAGCAAGGCTATGCCGATTATAACGATCAATTAAGACTTAATATTTATCTTTCTACACAACAAACAAACCTTGCAGTAACTTACTTTTCAAATCGAATTAATCAAAACCAAAAAGATCTTAATGCCTATTTGGCCTTACTTGAGGTCTATAAGTATACCAATAACTACAAAGCCATATTAACCTTGGTTAAGCAAGCAAAATCTCAACTGGTCATCTTAGATCAACTCTTACCTTATCAAGCCTTAGCCTACATACAATTAAATCAACCTGAAAACGCTAAGGTTAGCGCTAAACAAGTGGTGAAAAGTCCACTATTAGATGAAACTAAAAAAACCAAACTAATTGAAGCCTATCGGGACTATGTGCGACGACAACCTGAATTAGAATCTGATTTAATAGACGTATTGAATACTGCTATTACGACGGAAGAAAATGAAGCTAGCAAGGTAGAACTGGCATTGTTTTATAAAGACAAGGATCCGCAGAAAGCCTATGCTTATTTTAAAGAAGCCTTGAACAATAAGCCCAACGATTTTAAGTTACTTAAAGAAGTGATTAGCTTAGGTTTGCAATTAGGACATTTTAAAGCGGCATTGAAATATACCGATGTGGCGTTGAGTGTTTTTCCAACACAACCTGTATTTTATTATGCAAAAGCAGTTGCACATGTTGAACAACAGCAGTTTGATACAGCACTTTCTCAATTAGATTTGGGATTTAGCTTGTTAATTGGTTCCTCTCAACTCAAGGCTAATTACCATCAACTTTATGCTCAAATTTATAACCAACTTGACCAACCCGAAAAAGCTAAATTTCACGAATCTCAGTTAAACCAATAATATGCGCATACCACTAGTTACTTTATTCACTATTCTTATCCTAGTCACGTCTTGTAAGTCGACAAAAACTTTAGTCGGTAAGGACAATGTTGTGAAAGAACGAGTGGCCTTAAAAAATTACCGTGATTTACAACCTCAATTTAAGACTATTAACGGTAAAATTAAAGCGGTTTATGAGACTGAAGACGATAATCAAAGCTTGAACATAACTTACCGCATTGAAAAAGATAAAACCATTTGGATGAGTGCAAAACTCATGGGGTTGTTAACCATGGCGAAGGTAAAAATCACGCCAGATGAGGTGCAGTTTTATGAAAAGATAAATAAAACCTACTTCAAGGGAGATTTTAGTTTAGCTAAAAAGTATTTGGGCATTCAAGTGGGGTTTGAGCAACTTCAAAATTTATTACTCGGGATAAACTTTTATAAACTCAAAACCAAAGACCTTGACTATTTAGCACCAAATTTTATTAGTATTACAGAACCTGATCCAAAACTTATTTTTACAGCTGTAATAGATGCAAAAAAATTTCAACTCCAACAACAAACCCTAGCTCGTGTAGATCGATCGCTTGAAGTTTCGTATAAGCAGTATCGTTTTATGAATGGCTTTTTTTATCCTGAAGACTTACTTATTTTGGCCAAAGAAAATAACAAAACAGTGAGCATAAAACTTAACTTTAGGTCGGCAAGTCTTAATGAAGATTTAAGCTTTCCGTTTTCAATTCCGTCTAATTATAAACCCATGGAGTTATGAGGCGTATGTTGAATTTAGTACTTGTTATAAGCTGCTTTTTATTGGTGACTTCAGCTTTGGCACAAACTAAAGCCGAATTAGAAGCTAGACGACAAGCTATTCAAAAGGAAATAGCTTCGATTAATAAGATATTACTTTCCACCCAAAAAAAGGAAACCTCGCTTCTACAAGAAGTTGAAGATTTACAATTGCAAATATCATCAACCGAAAAATTGATTCGGGTTTACAACCAAGAGGCCAATTTAATTACGCAATCAATTAACGATAATACCATAAAAATTGAGCGACTTCGTAACGATTTAGAACAGCTAAAGGGTGATTATGCCCAAATGATTAAACAATCTTACCGTAGCAAAAACAAGCAAAATCGCGTTATGTTTTTAATGTCTTCGGCTTCATTTTTTCAAGCTTATAAACGTTTGAAGTACATGCAACAATACGCAAACTACCGACAAAAACAGGGACTTGAAATCAAAGAAAAAACTATTCAACTCCAACAATTTAATGAAGATTTATTTGAACAAAGACAAGATAAAGAAGCTATTTTAACAGAGAACCGAAGAGCTAAATCTAAATTAGTTGATAAAAAAACAAACCTTGATAGTTTAATTAAGCAAATAAAACTCGAAGAGCAAAATTACCAAGATGAATTAAGCCGAAAACAAGAAGCTATTGCTAAAATTGATAAAGAAATAGAGCGGTTGATAAAAGAAGCTATAGCACGTGAAAATGCCAAAGCTGGTTCAAAATCATCTACACGATTTAAGCTTACACCCGAAGCTCAAGCCCTAGCAAAAACCTTTTCAGATAATAAAGGTAAGTTGCCCTGGCCGGTTCAATCTGGTATTGTTTCCACACGATTTGGTAAGCACCGTCACCCCATTGTTAAAACCACGATGATAGAAAGTAATGGTGTGCGTATTGATACCGAAACTAACAGTAATGCCCGAGCAATTTTTGAAGGGACAGTGAGTCAAATTAATAAGATTCCAGGTGCAAATATTGCTGTGATGATTAGGCATGGTGATTATATTAGTGTTTACAATAACCTAGAAAAAGTTTACGTTAAGCCAGGTGACCAAGTTTTTAGAAATCAAGATATTGGTCGTGTTGGGATTAACTCATCTTCAGGTAAAACCACCTTATTTTTTCAATTATTTAAAAACCTCAATAAGCTTAATCCAGAGCATTGGATTTATAAAATGTAATTTGGGATTAAGCTAGTTAGAAGGCCTTATTCATAGATACAGCAATAATTTAAAATATAGGCTTACTTTCTCATATTGAGTTATGTAAAATTCATTATTTTCGCAAATCATTTGAAATAAAACTTAAAATGAGCAAGCAATTCCCTCAATACAAGGGCTTAGACCTACCTAAAGTTGCTGAAGATATTCTGCAGTTTTGGGAAGACCAAAATATTTTTGAGAAAAGTATCACCTCACGTGATGGTCAAGAGCCATTCGTGTTTTTTGAGGGGCCACCATCAGCAAATGGTTTGCCAGGTATTCACCATGTGATGGCAAGATCTATTAAAGATATTTTTTGCCGTTATAAAACCCAAAAAGGCTTTCAAGTTAAACGAAAAGCAGGATGGGATACACATGGCTTACCGGTAGAACTTGGCGTCGAAAAAGAACTTGGAATTACCAAAGAAGATATCGGTCATAAAATATCTGTAGAAGATTATAATAAGGCTTGTAAAAACGCGGTTATGCGTTATACCGATATCTGGAACGATTTAACACGTAAGATTGGCTATTGGGTAGATATGGACAACCCTTATGTCACCTACACGTCTAAATACATGGAAAGTGTTTGGTGGTTGCTTGAACAAATCTATAATAAAGATCTTATTTATAAAGGCTATACTATACAGCCCTATTCACCAAAAGCAGGGACTGGCTTAAGTTCACACGAACTTAATCAGCCAGGGACTTATCAAGATGTTAGTGATACCACAGTAACTGCACAATTTAAAGCGGTAAAGGATACCTTGCCAAAGGCACTTAAAGAAATTGACGGCGATATTCATTTCTTAGCATGGACCACTACACCTTGGACTTTGCCGAGTAACACCGCCTTAACCGTAGGTAAAAAAATTGAATATGTAGTGGTGAAATCATACAACCAGTACACCTTTAAGCCTATCAATGTTGTATTGGCTAAGTCATTGGTTGCTCAACTGTTTAAAAAGAAATTTAAAGCGGTTGAAACTGAATCAGAACTAGAGGCGTATCAGTCCGGAGATAAAAAAATACCGTATTACGTGAGTGCTTCGGTGTTAGGAAAAGATCTTGTTGAAGCGCGTTATGAGCAACTACTCGATTACGTTCAACCTTATCATCATCCAGAACAAGCCTTTCGAGTTATCGCGGGTGATTTTGTGACTACTGAAGATGGTACAGGTATTGTACATACCTCACCAACCTTTGGAGCCGATGATGCCATGGTGGCTAAAAATGCAACACCTGAAGTACCAGCCATGCTTATTGAAGACGAAAATGGCCAATTAGTGCCAACTGTCGATTTAAAAGGGCGCTTTAGGAAAGAACTAGGTGAGTTAGGAGGCAAATACGTTAAAAATGAATACTACGAAGATGGTCAAGCCCCAGAAAAGTCAGTTGATGTAGAGATTGCCATCAAATTGAAAGAAGAAAATAAAGCCTTTGTTGTTGAGAAATATGTGCATAGTTATCCGAACTGCTGGCGCACCGATAAGCCAATTTTATATTATCCTTTAGACTCTTGGTTTATTAAAGTGACAGACTTTAAAGATAAAATGCATGAGCTCAATAAAGGAATTAATTGGAAACCTAAATCAACAGGTGAAGGCCGCTTTGGTAATTGGTTAGCTAATGCTAACGATTGGAATTTATCTCGATCCCGTTATTGGGGAATTCCTTTACCAATTTGGCGAAGCGAAGATAAAACAGAGACCAAAGTAATAGGGTCAATTAAAGACTTAAAAGCTGAAATTGACAAATCGGTTGCGGCTGGTTTTATGTCAGAAAATCCTTACGCCAATTTTCAGCCAGAAAACATGAGTGACGATAACTACAATCAAGTAGATCTTCACAAAAATGTGGTCGATCAATTGATACTGGTTTCAGAGACAGGGCAACCTATGAAGCGTGAAGCCGATTTAATTGACGTCTGGTTTGACTCTGGTTCAATGCCTTATGCTCAATGGCATTACCCTTTCGAAAAGAAAGAAGAGGTTGAGCAAACTTGGCGAAAAGCCGATTTTATTGCAGAAGGAGTTGACCAAACGAGAGGTTGGTTTTATACGTTGCATGCTATTGCTACTATGATTTTTGAAGATGTTGCTTATAAAAATGTAGTCTCTAATGGTTTAGTCCTTGATAAAAATGGTCAAAAGATGTCTAAACGCTTAGGCAATGCTGTAGATCCATTTAAAACGCTAAAGACTTACGGTCCTGATGCCACGCGTTGGTACATGATTTCTAATGCTAATCCTTGGGATAATTTAAAATTTGATCTTGAAGGTATTGGCGAAGTTCAACGAAAACTCTTTGGAACGTTATATAACACATATTCCTTCTTTGCTTTGTATGCAAACCTAGATGGTTTTAGTTATAGCGAAGCAAATATTCCAGACCAAGATCGCCCTGAAATAGACCGATGGATTTTATCTGAATTAAATAGCTTGATACAAACGGTTGATGCATTTTATGCTGATTATGAACCGACGAAAGCAACACGAGCAATTTCAGAATTTGTACAAGAAAATTTAAGTAACTGGTATGTTCGTTTAAGCCGAAGACGATTCTGGAAAGGCGATTATAAAACAGATAAAATATCAGCTTATCAAACCTTATTTACTTGCTTAAAAACTATTGCGCAGCTTTCGGCACCAGTTGCTCCATTTTATTCAGATCGTTTATATAAAGATTTAACTTCTAGCACGCAAGGTGAATCAAGCGAAAGTGTGCATTTGGCTAATTTCCCAGAAGCACAAACCTACTTAATAGATCAAGAACTTGAGCATAAAATGCAAATGGCACAAACCATTTCTTCTTTAGCTTTATCCTTGAGAAAAAAGGAAATGATTAAGGTTAGACAGCCTTTAAAACGTATCATGATTCCTGTGCTAGATCCAACAATAAAGGCCCAAATTAGCGAAGTGGCCAATTTAATTAAATCTGAAGTTAACGTTAAAACCATAGAGTTTATAGACGACACTTCAGGTATTCTTATCAAGGAAATGAAGCCTAACTTCAAAGTGCTTGGACCGCGTTTTGGAAAAGATATGAAACTGGCTGTTCAAGCTATAAATCAACTTGATGCTTCAGCTATAACTGAAATTGAAACTAAAGGGCAGCTTGAAATTTCAATAAATGGAACTTCTGAAGTGATTACAAAAGCCGAAGTCGAGATTAGCTCGCAAGACATTGAAGGCTGGTTGGTAGCCTCAGCTAACGGGCTTACCGTAGCCTTGGATGTAAGCTTAAACGATGCCTTGAGGTATGAAGGTATGGCGCGAGAATTAGTGAATCGCATTCAGAATATCAGAAAAGATTCTGGTTTTGAGGTGACCGATAAAATTAAAATTGAAATTAAAGAATCAGCTGAATTAAAACTAGCTGTTGATGCGAATAATGCTTATATAAAAAAGGAAACACTCGCAAACGAATTAATTATAAACAAAAATGTGGAAAGTGGCGTTGAAGTAGAATTTGACGATGTGAGCACCATTTTAAACATCACTAAAATTTAAATTATGGATGTAAGTACAAAAGATCGTTTTTCTGATGAAGAACTTGAAGAGTTTAAAAATCTAATTGAAGATAAAATCGAAAACGCTCAGCACCAATTACAGCTGTATATTGATGCCTATAAAAACGGAAGTTCTAATGATACTGAAGACACTTCGCCTACTTTTAAATCTTTTGATGAAGGAAGCAGCACGTTAAGTAAAGAAGCAAACTCACAATTGGCTATCCGACAAGAAAAGTTTATAAGAGACTTGAAAAATGCTTTGATTAGGATTGAAAACAAAACCTACGGAATTTGCCGTGTTACAGGTAAACTAATTAATAAAGAACGCTTAAAATTAGTTCCACACGCCACCTTAAGTATTGAGGCTAAAAACAAGCAATAAGTAAGTATAACAGAGCTAAACTAAATCTAGCTCTGTTATATTACCATTTTGAAAAGGGAGTTTTACTTAGGCTAGAATTATAATATGAACTAAGGCCGGTGACTTCATCAGCTAACCAATCTGGTATTTTGAAAATTTCTTTAGGCGTACTTAATTCTATTTCTGCAACGATTAGGCCTTTGTTTTCACCGTAAAACTCATCGACTTCAAATAGGTGATCGCCATAATTAACTAAAAATCGAGTTTTTTCGATAGGATAGTCTTCGCAAAGTTGCATTAATGCTTCCGCTTCGTTAGGATTAATTTCTTTTTCCCATTCAAAACGGCTTGTACCATCATGGCTTGACCTTCCTTTAATAGTTAAGAAGGCAGACGTATCTGTGATTCTAATTCGTACACTACGGTTTGGGTCTGAATTTAAATAGGCCTGCTTTATGTAAATTTTTCGTTCAGCTACTAATTTAAAGTCTTCATTTTTTACTAAGAACTTACGTTCTATTTCTTGCATCTTTGTTTGTATTTATGGTAAATGTAAGTGTTTAGTAGCCAAAAAATAGCGGTATATATAACTGCGATTATTAAAACTTGAAAGACAAGGTAAAGAATTTGATCGATGTTCAATTCAAATTGCTTTTCATCTTTTATCAAATAAAGGCTTACTTTTAATAGTACTATTGTTATAACACTAAAACTAAGACCTTCAGTTAAAGCAAAACAAATCACGCCTTTTTTTCGACGTTTGTTCTGCTTTTTAATAAATCTTTCTTGGTCTAGCATTATTCTATTTTGGGTTTTTTTCCTTAATAGTTTCTTATCGCTATGCTGTTGTTTGGTGTTAAGACGTTTTAATTTAGATAGTTTTGAAGGCTATTTAGCTTAATAATTGGTTTTTATTCAAACTCTACTGGGTTTTGATGACTTGGTTTTATTAAGTCGAACACACTTTTTACAGGGGTAAAGGTGTTTTGTGGAATTTCTACAAACAACGTATGCCAATACGCCATGCCACCATTCCACAAACCAGGTAATTCCAACCCCTTAATAGGCTGACCGCCGACCGATTTTTTAGCAATAAATCCTTGGTCGTTATTTACAAATTTAGTTAGATTGAACACCTTGCCGTTATGGTCTTTTATATGGCATACAATATCAACAGGGTTAAAATGGGTAGACGCTTCAAAATGTTTGGTTTGCTTATCGCAATTAAGATCAATTTGTGATTTTTCAACAATTTGTAGTGTTTCTTCTTCATTATTAAATTTCACCCAAAATGGTCCGCCGCCAGGATCACCTTGATTTTTAACCATTCCGCAAACTCGTATAGGTTTGTCTAAGTGCTTTAATAGCTCATCTATATTCTTACTTGAGGTGTGGTCGTTAAAATAATACCTGAGAAAGTGATGAACATCTTTAATAATAGTTTCGTTAGGCTTGTTTTTTAAGACCTCACACCATTTATTTATTTTGGTTTTGATCTCAATACAAAGTCCAGCTAGTGCCTTCTTATACTCTATAATTTGCGTATTTTGATGCGCTTTGAAACCTACATTATCTACATTCTTGATAAAGATAATATCAGCTGTTAATTGGTTTAGATTTTTAATTAAAGCACCATGGCCAGCTGGTCTAAATAATAGTTTACCATTTGCATCTCGGTATAAACTATGGTCTAAGTTAATGGCTACCGTATCGGTTGAAGGGGATTGATAGCTAAAACTCACATTAAGCGTTAATCGGGTCTCATTTTCAATGCTAGTTTTGACCTCTTGTAATTTTTGATCAAATTTTCCTTGATGGTCTTTTGATATTGTGAAGTGTATATCAGCTTTGTTTTCAAGTGCAGCATAAGCTTTAGCTTCTAAAAGATGTTCTTCAAAGGCGCTTAAACTTTTGTTTGAGTAGCGATGAAATGGGATAAGTGCTTTTGGTGTATTTGAGTAATTTAAGCCATCTTCACTTAAAACATACTGGATAAATTCTATTTTGCCCTGGTCTGTGTTCAGGTCTTGGTGAGTTAGTTTGGTTTTTTCTAAGACGTGAGCTGCAAATGCAAGATGAGGTAATTGATTTAAAAAATCTCTGCAGTGAGTAAGGTTTATAGATTTTAAATTTTCATCAAGACTTAATGTGTTGTCGTAATTATCTAATAAGAGGTGCAAATCTTTAAACATACGAGTTGCAGCACCACTAGCCGGAACAAATTTACAACGCGACATGCTGCTATTTTCAAAACAATCAATATACTGGTTTAATTGTTCTTGGTTCAGCGAGATAATACCATCATTCCTAGTAGCAGGTCTTAAAATATTTAGGTTACTAAAACCCTCTTCAAATTTTTGTAAGTCATTTTTTAGCTTTTGTTCTGTAAGTTGGTGCGACTTTATTTGTACTAAGTCTTCAGTTGTAAGTTTTATCATATTATTTGGTCAGAATAATCGGTCGAGTAAATGGGTGATTTTAGTAAGCCGTGTTTCATGACTGCCGCTTAGTTTCATGTAATTAACCTGTCGGTTAATTAGTTCTTTTTCAAATCGATCTAGCATTTCTTCACGTTCTTGTGGCTTGTCCCTTAAGTCATCTGGCACCCAAGGGGTATCGATATCAGTTAAAACATAAAAACCGTAGTCTTGTTGCTCGATTAAACTTTCTAAGTATTTGGTGTTATAGTTTTTAAAATACACATTTGCATAAACTAAGGTTTGTAGCAAATTAGTGTCGCAAAATAAGAATTTTTTCGCAGTTAAAGCTAAGGTATTCTCGGCTTCTATCTGGCCTTTTACAATTGGTGAAATATCTTTAGGAGCACAAATTTCACCTGTTTTATCAAATTTACTTTGTAAGTAATCACGCGCGAATTCTTTAACCCAATGTGTATTGTAGTGATCTGCCAGTGCTTTTGAAAGACTAGTTTTGCCGGTAGATTCTGGGCCAAACAGTACTATTTTAATAGGTCTGTTTTGGCGATGTTTGTTTGTTTGAGCCATGCTTTATAACCGTAATACGCTATGATTGTAAATAAAATATATTGAAGTGCTGTTAAGCCTAAGCCTTTATAAAAATACAGTGGGATTGAAATTAGGTCACCAACAATCCAATACACCCAATTTTCTACTTTCTTTTTAGCCATAAGCCACATTCCTACAAAAAATAATCCAGTAGTAATAGTATCTACGTAAGCTGTCCATGAATTCCACTTTTCAAAAAGGCTATACACCATGATCACAAACGCAACAGTACCTAAAAAAATAAGTAAACTAATATGGTGCTCTTTTCGGGTTGCTTTTTGAATAGGAATATAATGGGCTGTATCTACTTTTCGCGTCCACATGTACCACCCATACACGCTCATTATAAAATAATACCCATTAATCATCATATCACCTAATAAGCTATAGACACTTAAAATGTATACAAATACAGCAGTGCTAATAAGTCCTGTCGGAAAAACTAAAATGTTATCTTTTTTCGAAAAGAGTACACTTAAAAATCCAAAAACCACCCCAATAATTTCAAGAATTATAAGGTGTAAAGGCGTGTTTTCATAAGGTTCTAAAAGCCAATTAAAAATGGGGTTCATAATCGTGACGATCACTTTTTACAATTTTAATATACACCAAGCCGCGCTCTACAGCTTCCATAGCTGTTTTTATTTCTTGATTTAAAATAGTCATTACAGCATCATATTCGCCATAAACTTGCGTGCTTAGCGGATTTTCTAAGACCTTAAGTCCAGAATTTCTTAAGTTTTGTATAAGTTGAATTATTGCGGGTTCGTAATTATCTTGTAAAGGTGTTAAGGTTAATTCTACTGAAATTTTCATGAGTTTATAGATTTAATTGGTTTTCAAAGGCTGTACCTACTACACATAAATTAGCACCAGCAACATAGGCTTTTTCAAGACAAGCAGGTGTTTTAAGTCCACCTCCAACTAAAATGGGCAAGTCACATGCTTGTTTTACAGCTGAAATTATTTCAGTGGAGACGGCATGAAGTGCACCGCTTCCAGCTTCAAGATAAATTAAAGCTTTACCCATATATTTTGCGGCTAAAGCAATATCAACAATACGTTCAACCTCATGTTGCGGTATAGCTGAAGTTTGACTTACTTTTTCTACACTTGAAATTTTTCCGCCATCAATTAAAATATAAGCGGTGGGAATCACCTCTAAATTACTATGTCTAATAGCTTTTACTGAAGCGGTTTGTTGATGGATTAAGTAGTCTGCATTACTGCCAGATAAGAGGCTTAAAAACAAAACAGCCTGAGCATGAGTTGTGATTTGACAGTGATGTCCAGGAAATAAAACAATTGGTAAATGGCAATGTTCTTTAAGTGCTTTTACACAAGTGGAGGTATCTTGAGCATCAGCAGTACTTCCGCCAACAAAAATAAAGTTGGTCTTTTCAGGTAGCTGTTTAACGATCTCTTTGGTTTTAGCCACATTAAATTTATCAGGATCAATTAAGATAGCCAATTGTTCTTTCTCTAATTTTAGTTGAGTTGCGATGTAATGATTTTGAGTAATCATAGTGCAATAGCATAAACACAGGTGTAACCTTCAAACTCTAAAAAATTAAGCTTGTAACTAGTGGTTAATTCACCTTGATAAACTTCAGCGCGAGTCGTGTAATTTTTGAAGTCAAAATCTTTCACATAGATATCCTTTAAAAAGCCAATACCTTTTTTTCCATAGAGTTTATAAAGTGATTCTTTAGCTCCCCAGACCATGGTTAACTTCCTTATTAAATCATCCTCTCCAAGCGATTTATACTCTTCGATTGGTGTGAATTTTGGGGCAATACGTGTTATTTTCTCACGCTGCTTCTCAATATCTATGCCTACTTTTTTTGAAGAGATTATTACCGCCGAAAATTCAAACGAGTGCGTGATTGAAATTAACTTACCATCATTTAAATGAGGTTTTCCATTGGTATCGTATCTCACATCTATGTCCGAATATCCAAACTTTGCTAAGAGATGCCTAACACTTAAAAATCCTTGTCTATGAATTTCAGAAGACATGCTGTTAAAGCGTTTTAACGATGTCTTAGTAAGTTCAATACCTTGTTCTAAAACTTCTACCGGTTCTTCGATCTTCCAAATCAGCGCTTTAGTATGTTCATCTACTGTTATTGTTTTGTAAATCGGCATAAAAATTTATTAGTAATGCTTAATTTTGCACTTCAAAAATAGATAAAATATTACTTATGAGTACGAAAACACCGACTTATACACCTTATAAAGTTAAAGACATCACTTTAGCTGATTGGGGACGACGAGAAATTGAATTAGCTGAAGCCGAAATGCCAGGTTTGATGGCTCTTCGTGAAGAATTTGGTGCTTCGCAACCTTTAAAAGGAGCGCGTATAGCCGGTTGTTTGCATATGACAATCCAAACCGCTGTTTTAATTGAAACCTTAGTGGCCTTAGGTGCCGATGTTACTTGGAGTTCGTGTAATATATTTTCAACACAAGATCATGCTGCTGCTGCAATTGCTGCTGCTGGAATTCCTGTCTATGCTTGGAAAGGAATGACCGAAGAAGAGTTTAACTGGTGTATCGAGCAAACCTTGTTTTTTGGTGAAGCGCGAGAGCCCTTAAATATGATCTTAGATGATGGTGGCGACTTAACCAATATGGTACTTGATGATTACCCACAATTAGCTGATAACATCAAAGGTTTATCTGAAGAAACAACCACAGGAGTTCACCGTTTATATGAGCGTATGAAAAATGGCACGTTGCCAATGCCTGCTATTAATGTAAATGATAGTGTGACCAAATCTAAGTTTGATAATAAGTATGGCTGTCGTGAAAGTGCTGTCGATGCTATAAGACGTGCAACCGATGTCATGTTGGCTGGTAAGCGCGTGGTAGTTTGTGGTTATGGCGATGTAGGAAAAGGGACAGCAGCTTCATTTAGAGGTGCTGGTTCTATCGTCACTATTACAGAAATTGACCCTATTTGCGCATTACAAGCTGCAATGGATGGGTTCGAAGTTAAAAAACTTGAAACAGTTGTTGGTAATGCAGATATCGTCATTACAACAACAGGAAATAAAGACATTGTAAGAGGCGCTCATTTTGAAGCGATGAAGGATAAAACAATAGTTTGTAATATTGGCCACTTTGATAATGAAATTGATGTGGCTTGGCTGAAAGAAAACCACGGTTCTTCACATGTTGAAATTAAACCGCAAGTGGATAAATATACCATTAATGGTAAAGATATTATTTTATTGGCTGAAGGTAGATTGGTTAATTTAGGTTGTGCAACAGGTCATCCAAGTTTTGTAATGAGTAACTCGTTTACGAACCAAACTTTAGCTCAAATGGAATTATGGCAAAATGCTTCCGATTACAAAAATGAAGTCTATATGCTACCAAAACATTTAGATGAGAAAGTCGCTAAACTTCACCTTGGGCGAATTGGCGCTGAATTAACAGAATTAGAAGTGGATCAAGCTGATTATATTGGTGTTAAAGTTGAAGGGCCATTTAAACCAGAATATTATAGATATTAATTTTAATCATAACTATTAAACTGCCTTTAGAGGCAGTTTTTTTATGCCTAAAAACAACTTTTATATCGCTTTTTGTTTAACGATTTAAGACATAAGTTTAAATAAAACTAATTAATATTATAAAACTCACTTAAGCTATAGTTTAAAACACAATTTTTAACCAGTCATTAACAAGTCGCATTAGATAATTTTTTCAATTTGCGCTTGTTATTAGTTAATCTAATAGTTGTATAACAAGATGTAATTATGGAGAACCAAAATTCAAATATAGACATTGCAAGTATCAATGCTAAGATTAAAGAAGAAAGTGCTTTTGTAAGCCTTTTGGTTAACGAGATGAATAAAGTTATTGTAGGCCAAAAACACATGGTCGAGCGGTTACTCATTGGCTTGCTTGGTAAAGGGCATATTTTACTTGAAGGTGTCCCAGGATTAGCGAAGACATTAGCGATAAACACTTTATCAAAAGCAGTGCAAGGCGACTTTAGTCGTATTCAGTTTACACCAGATCTACTTCCGGCTGATGTTGTTGGGACTATGATTTACAACATGAAAGAAAACGATTTTAGCATCAAGAAAGGTCCTGTTTTCGCGAATTTTGTCTTAGCCGATGAGATTAACCGTGCCCCAGCAAAAGTGCAATCAGCTTTGTTAGAAGCCATGCAGGAAAAGCAAGTTACCATTGGTGATGAAACCTTTACACTTGATAAGCCATTTTTAGTAATGGCTACTCAAAACCCCGTCGAGCAAGAAGGAACTTACCCTTTGCCAGAAGCACAAGTCGACCGTTTTATGTTAAAAACAGTGATCGACTATCCAAAAATTGAAGAAGAGCAATTAGTGGTTCGCGCTAATTTAAAAGGCAGCTTTGAGCAAGTTAATCCTGTCATTTCTCTTGAGCAAATTTTAAGAGCTCAAGAAGCGGTAGGTTTGGTCTATATGGATGAAAAAATTGAACGCTATATTTTAGATATTGTATTTGCAACACGTTATCCAGAGCAGTATAAACTTGAGGAGATAAAACCACTTATTAGCTTTGGTGCCTCTCCACGAGGTAGTATTAATTTAGCTACAGCAGCCAAATGCTATGCGTTTATTAAAGGTCGCGGTTATGTTATTCCTGAAGATGTTCGCGCCGTTGTTTATGATGTTCTACGCCATAGAATAGGGATTACCTATGAAGCAGAAGCTGAAAATATTACATCGGAAGATTTAATTAGTAAAATTATAAATGTCGTTGAAGTTCCTTAAAATTTTACCTGATTAATCATTTTTAGTTGAAGTTGTCACAAACCTCATAACAATTGACGTCCCATCAAATGGATACCAAATCACTACTTAAAAAAGTACGCAAAATCGAGATCAAAACACGTCGCTTAAGCGACAATGTTTTTGGTGGCGAGTACCATTCAGCATTTAAAGGTCGCGGTATGACCTTCAGTGAGGTGCGTCAATATCAATTTGGAGACGATGTAAGAAGTATAGATTGGAATGTCACCGCAAGATACAACGAACCTTATGTAAAAGTGTTTGAAGAAGAGCGAGAACTAACCATGATGCTGTTAGTAGATGTTTCAGCCTCCAACCAATTTGCTACACATACCGATTTTAAAACCAATATTATTACCGAAATTGCAGCAACACTAGCGTTTTCGGCTACTAGTAATAACGATAAAATTGGTTTAATGCTATTTACAGATCAAATTGAACTGTATATACCACCTAAAAAGGGACGATCCCATGTTTTAAGAATTATTAGAGAACTCTTAGAGTTTCAACCAAAAAGTAAAGCTACCAACCTGAGTTTAGCCTTTAAATACATGGTCGATGTTCTTAAGAAAAAAGCAATTGTCTTTGTATTATCAGACTTTATGAGCGGTGATTACGAGCACACACTTAAAATTGCAGCTAAAAAGCACGATTTAACAGGTATTCGGGTGTTTGATCAAGGAGAAACTGAAATTCCCAATATGGGTTTAGTTCAACTTGCCGATGCAGAAAGCGGTCAATTAACATGGGTGAACACTAGTTCAAAAACAACTCGAAATGCTTATGCTAAGCATTATCAGCAACAAGTCAATTATTATAAAAAGGCATTCAAGCTAAGTGGTTCTGGCTATATCGATTGCCGAGTAGACCAAAGTTACGTTAAAAAACTATTAGCCTATTTTAAAGCACGCTAACCATGATGATAAAACAAACATATCTTAATGTGGTGCTTAAATCCTGTTTAGGATTACTAATATGCATATTGTTTATCTCTCAAGCTAATGCACAAGACATAAAAGCTGAATTAGATACAGCAAACATACGCATAGGTGAACAGCTTAAATATACTATTAGTATTGATAGCTTAACAAAAGATGATCAAGTGGTGTTTCCTAAAGATCAAAGTTTTATCCCACTCGAAATGGTCGAATCTTTGCCAACTGATACATCATCAAATCGTAATAACTTCATTAGTCTTATAAAATCTTACAAATTAACCCAGTTTGATTCCGGGCAATATACCATTCCACCTCAGTTATTGAAAATAAATAACCAAGCTTACCTTACCGACAGCATTAAGGTAGAAGTAGCAAGCGTTAAAGTAGATACAGCACAGCAAAAACTATTTCCAATTAAGCGCGAAATAAACGTGTCAAAGCCCTTCCAAATGCCAACCTGGATTTGGTGGTTTATGGCTATTGCTGTGATTTTAGTAATAAGTTTTTTGCTTTATTTCAAGTATAAAAAACAAAACGATGAAGCTAAAAAACGAATTCCGCCTTTTGAAAAAGCAAAACAAGAATTAAAACAGCTTGACGATAAAAAATGGCTTGAAAACAGGCAACTAAAAGCTTACATCTCTGAACTTACCAATATTTCAAGACGTTATTTAGACGAGAAGATAGAAGTGCCAGCGATGGAATATACCACTGGTGAATTAATGCAAGCCCTAATTAAAAAGAGAGACGATAAGCACGTGCTTTTTAAAGAAAAATACCTGGATAACTATAATGCAATTTTAGTTGATGCCGATTTAGCAAAATTTGCAGGCCATCGACCAGATGTGATTTCATTAAAAACATACCGAAAAGATATTTTAAAGTTTATAAAACACGTTCAGAGTGCGATTCCACAACCAACCGCCTCTGAGTTAGAAAAGGATGAGCGTTACCAAGCGCTTTTAAAGCGTAAGCGTAAACGACAAAAATGGCTTATCGGAGGCTTACTTAGCTTGGTGATTTTAGTGGGTGCTGCAACGGCAGTTGTTGCTACAAAAGGCTTTGATTATGTAAAAGATGCCGTTTTTGGAAACGAAACAAAAACATTACTTGAAGGAGATTGGATTACAAGTGAGTATGCCTTTCCGCCAATAAAAATTACTACTCCCGAAGTATTAGTGCGGCAAAATCCTGATAGCCTAGGTATTAAATCTAACAACAATTTAGAAAGTGAAATATTTGCTTCAGGAAGCTTGTATAGCGAATTATACATCGTATTAAGTCAAGTGAAATTTCAGGATAAATCTAATTTTGATTTAGATCAAGCTGTAGACGGAGTGTACGATAATTTAGAAACTAAAGGAGCTTATAACATTCTTATGAAGAGTGAAGATTTTGAAACTATTGAAGGTATTAAAGGGGTTAAAGTCTCAGGAAGTTTTGCGATTGAAAATCCAATTACTTCTAATGATATCAAGAAATCGTATCAAATCTTAAATTTCGGTTATGCAGGTAACTATCAACAAATCACTATAATCTTTAACGATGGTGACACCTATGCAGAAACCATTACAAACCGATTAATCAATTCTGTAGAATTTGAAAAACCAAACGCTAATGCTCAGTAATTTTACATTTGAACATCCGCAATGGTTTTGGGCATTGCTAATTATCCCAGTGCTTATTATTTGGCAAGTGCTCAAACATAAGCAACAATGGGCTAGCGTAATCTTGTCTAACACAAAAGGATTTCAAGGTTTATCTACGCTGCTACCTAAACTACGTCCCATTTTATGGATCTTCCGTTTACTGGCTTTAGCCTTTTTAATAACTGCCATGGCTCGACCACGAACCGTCGATGAAACCACAAAAATTAAGCGAACAGAAGGTATAGACATTGTCATGGGTATAGATGTTTCATCTAGTATGTTGGCGAGAGACTTAAAACCCAATCGCCTAGAGGCTTTAAAAAATGTTGCTACCGACTTTGTTAAAAGTAGACCTAACGATCGGTTTGGGGTAACCGTTTTTTCAGGTGAAAGTTATACAAAAACGCCACTAACTAGCGATAAAGAAATTACATTAAACGCCATTAATTCTATAGAATATTCAGAAATTATTGAAGGTGGCACAGCTATTGGCATGGGCTTAGCGACATCAGTTAATAAACTAAAAGAAAGCACGGCTAAAAGTAAAGTCATTATTTTGTTAACCGATGGTGTTAACAATGCTGGATTTATAGATCCCGAAACAGCTACCGAATTAGCCTTAGAATACGACATAAAAACCTATACCATAGGCTTAGGAAGTAATGGGGAAGCTTCTTCACCCGTAGCAATCGCCCCAGATGGAAGTTTTATTTACCGCAATGTTAAAGTTGAAATAGATGAAGACTTACTAAAAACTATTGCTAAAAAAACCGAAGGCAAGTATTTTAGAGCAACCAGTAATACTTCGTTGAAAACTATTTATAATGAAATTGATCAGCTAGAAACTTCAGAAATAGAAGAGTTAAAGTATTATAATTACGACGAAAAATTTAGACTATTGCTGTTAATTGCAATAGGTTTATTAATCATAGAACACGTATTAAAGTTTACACTTTTTAGAAGCCTCGTATAATGTATATCTTAGAGCAATCATCTTATTTTTGGTTACTGGCAGTTATTCCTTTTTTACTGTTCCTGTATCTTATATACAAAAACTGGCAAGTTAAAACACGAGCTAAATTTGCTGAGCTTAAATTTTTCAATCGCTTGGCACCAAACGCCTCTAACTCTAAAACCTTTTTCAAGCTTATGTTGCTTTTTGTTGCTATAGCTTTATTGTGCATTGCTTTAGTAAACCCTAAAATGGGGACAAAAATTGAAACCTTAAAACGAGAAGGGATAGATATCGTATTTGCATTAGATGTTTCTAAAAGTATGCTAGCCGAAGATGTGGCGCCTAATCGACTCGAGAAAGCCAAGCAAATCACCAACCAAATTATTAATAAACTGGCTGCAGACCGTGTCGGCTTAATTGGCTATGCTGGAAGTGCTTTCCCTCAAATACCCATTACTACCGATTACGCGACGACAAAAACCTTTTTACAGGCCATGAACACAAACATGGTGTCCAGTCAAGGAACAGCCATTAATCAAGCAATAGATTTATCGCTTACCTATTATAATAATAATGAAACTAATAAAGTTTTAGTAATTATTAGTGATGGCGAAAATCATGACACAAATATTGAGGCGATTACTAAAAAAGCAGCCGAGGCTGGTATTAGAGTATTTACCATTGGTGTAGGAACACCCAAAGGTGGCCCAATACCTCTTAAGGCAAATGGTCGTGTAAGCTCGTATAAAAAAGATCAAAATGGCGAAACAGTAATTACAAAATTAAATACACCCACCTTACAAAACATCGCTAATCTTGGAAATGGAAATTACATTTCAGGCCAAGTGACAAGTCAAGTTGTAGACCAACTCTTTGATGAAATTGCTGCTATTGAAAAAACTGAATTAGAATCGAAGCAATTTGCAGATTATAAGAGCCAATACCAATGGTTTCTTGGCTTTGCCATATTATTTTTGGTTCTAGAAAGTTTTATCTTTGATAAAAAAACAGCCTGGTTAGAAAAGTTGAATTTATTTAATGAAAAAGATGATGGTGCGACTAGTTAAACTTATAATCTTACTTAGTATAGCTCAAGTAACTTCAATACAAGCACAAAGTCGTGCTGAAGTTAAAGCGCAAAAACGCCTGCTAGCCGATGCTTATGCTCAATCTGAGAAAGGAGACTTTCCCAAAGCTGAAGCCAATTACAGAAAAGCTCTAGCTAAGCAAGGCGATGCCTCCACAGCGTCTTATAATTTTGCGAACCTTTATATTAATGAAAGCAAAATCCCATCAGCTCGAAAGCGGATAATCGAAGCCATCGAAAACACCGAAGATAAAACCATAAAACATAAAGCCTACCACAATTTAGGAAATACATTTATGGATGAGAAAAATTACAAAGCCGCTGTCGAAGCTTATAAAAATGCCTTACGTAATAATCCTAATGATGAAGAAACACGTTATAACTACGCCCTAGCAAAAGAAATGCTTAAAAAAGAAAATAACGATGGTGGAGGCGATGGCGATCAAAACAAAGACCAAAATAAAGATCAAGAACAAAAGGACAAAGACCAATCAAAAGACAACCAATCAAAGCAAGATAAAAAAGATAAAGGCGACCAGAAAGATCAGGACCAAAAGGAAGGTGATAAAGATAAGAAAAAAGATAAAGAGCAAGAAAAGGGCGATCAAAACAAAAATCAGAAGTCTGATGAACCTAAAAAGTCTAAAGATGGTGAAGGGCAACAAAAGCCTCAACCAAAACCCCAAAAAGGAAAACTTTCACCAGAACAGGTTCAGCGTTTATTAAAAGCCATCCAAAATCAAGAAAATAAAATTCAAGAAAAAGTAAATGCCAAAAAAGCAAAAGGCAGTAAGGTGAAAACTGAAAAAGATTGGTAGTATGTTAAAGCAAGTTAGCCTCATATTCAGTTTGTTAATTATAAGCATGGCCTCGGCACAAGTTAGCTTTATAGCTAAGACCAGTCGAGATAAAGTGGGTATTAATGAGCGTATTAAAGTCGAGTTTGAAGTGAATCAAGATGGCGATAATTTTGTCGCTCCTGATTTTACCAACTTTAAACGTTTTGGCGGCCCAATGCAAAGCATGAAACAGCAATGGATTAATGGCGAGAGTTCGTTTCTAAAAAAATACACCTATTACTTACAACCAACTAAACGCGGGACTTTAACCATTGGTCAAGCCGAAATTGAAGTAGAAGGTAAAGTGTACAAGACATCACCCATTAAAATTGAAGTTACCGCAGCGGTCGATAATCCAGACGATGGAAATGGTAATCGTGTTGATTTGTCCAATGCTATTCATCTGGTGGCTGAGGTAAGTAATTTTAAGCCTTATATTAACGAAGGAATTTCAGTTACCTATAAATTATACGTCGATCAAACAACCAACGTAAGAGGGTGGCAAAACCTTGATGAGCCAAAGTTTACCAATTTTTGGAGTCAAAATCTTAAAGTCGACCAAAACCAAGTCAAACAAGGAAGCTACGGCGGAACTAATTACCGTTATGTAGAATTGAGGAAAACCGTATTATATCCACAAAAAAGCGGAAAACTAACTATTGAACCTTTATCGCTTTCAGTTTCGGTTGAAGTCCCTAGTGATCGGAGAGACTTCTTTGGACGCCGATTGTATGATGTCGTCGAACGCACCATTTCGGCTAAGTCGCGAACCATTAACGTACAAGACTTACCAACTGCCGATAAACCTGTCGATTTCTCTGGAGCCGTGGGGCAATTTAAGTTAGAAACAGATCTTAGTAAATCTGAATTGTTAGCCACCGAATCACTTAATTTTAAGGTAAAAGTTTCGGGAACAGGTAACTTAAAACTCTTTAACTTACCTAAGCCAAAACTTCCCTCTTCAGTAGATGTATATGATCCCGAACATATCGAAAAGGTAAGTGCTTCATTATCTGGTTTACGCGGTCAAATTATTGACGATTATACAGTTGTCCCAAATTTGCCTGGTAATTTACAAATAAACCCAGTTCAGTTTTCTTACTTTGACCCGCAGAGTGAAACTTATAAAACATTATCTAGTCAACCAAAGCAGCTAAATGTAAAACCAAACCCAAATGCTTCAGTTACTGCAAACACAAGTTCGGGTACTTCAACTAGTAACACCACTGCTAATGCGGTTTCTAAAAATACAATTTCAGCCGTAAATAACTTCAACTTTATTGCCTTAGAGACTAACTTAAAACCAATTCATTCAACTCAGTTTTACAACTCCACTTGGTTCTGGTTGTTAATTATAGTTTCCTTTTTAGGTTTACCTCTTATTATATGGTCAAAACGCGTTTTGCAGTCATCAAATTCAGGAGCAAACCATCAAACTAAACGTGCCAATAAGTTAGCTAAAAAGTTTTTATCTGATGCTAAAAAAAGCATAGGTAGTGTTGAGGTATTTTATACGAATTTAGAATTAGCGTTACATAAATTTTTAAAGGCAAAGCTCAAAATTGAAACAACCGATTTATCAAAAGATGTTTTAAGAGCTCAGTTAGCACAACAAAAAGTTAGTACCCAAAGTATTGATGCTTTATTTGGTTTAATTGAGAAATGTGAATTGGCGAGGTATGCTTCTACGGCACATGAAGATATGCAGAATGATTATGCTGAAGCTGCTAGACTTATTTCTAGTATTGATAAACAAATTTAATATGAAAAGACTACTCCTAGCCCTTTTTATTGCGTTTATAAGTTGGCCTGTTATAGCCCAAACAAATGTGGCTGATACTTTTGATCAAGCTAATGAAGCTTATAATAATGCGAAGTATGATTTAGCAGCAAAACTTTACCGTTCAATTTTAAAAGAGGACTTAAGCTCAGCTGAATTACATTACAATTTGGCAAATGCTGAACTGAAACAAAACAATATTGGAGAGGCTATTTTACATTACGAAAAGGCGCTTCAATTTAAACCAAATGCAACGCAAATAAAAGAAAATTTAGCTTATGCTAATACGCTTACCATAGATGAAATTCAAGCCGTACCCAAGTCTGAAACCCAGCAGTTAATTGAAAATTTTAATTACTTGCTTAGTGTAGATGGTTGGGCTTATTTAGTGGTTGCGTTATGCTTAGCCATGCTACTTTGTCTCTTGGTGTATGGGTGGAGTAAGTCTACTGTTTTAAAACGTGTTTTCTTTGGTTTAGCTTTAGCGTGTTTTGTGCTTGCTGCTATTAGTTTTACACAGGCTTATAGGCTTCATAATCTCAATACAACAACAACATATGCGGTTATTTTAAGTCAAGAAATTCCTGCGTTTGAAGAGCCAAACGCCAGAGCGAGTGAGTTATTTCAACTTCATGAAGGGACCAAAGTTAAGTTGCTTTCAGTGTTTAATGATTACCAAGAAGTTATGTTAGCAGATGGTACAAGAGTCTGGATTAAGCAAAGCACTTTTCAACAAATTTAAGTTTCGATTAAGGTATTTTTGATTTCTCGGTTAAGAAAATAGGCCGTAATTATAGTGGATAGAACATCGGCTAAGGGAAATGAAATCCACACACCGGTTTCACCATAAAATTGTGGTAATATTAATACCAAAGGTATAAAACAAAAACCTTGTCTAGATAAGGTTAATAAAAGGGCTGGTTTAGCCTTTCCAATTGCTTGAAAATAAGCAGCGCCAATTAATTGTACAGCAATAATAGGTACGGCAGCAAATACAATGCGCATTGCATGCGGGGTGCGATTAATAATACTTTGTTCTTGAATAAAAATCTTAACAATTTCTTCGGCAAAAAACATAATAAATCCAAAGACAAAAAGCCCTAGAATGCTGGCATATAAAATAGCTTTATTTATGCTCTCTCTGACTCTAGCGTAATTTTTTGCTCCGTAATTATAGCCTGATATAGGTAAAAATCCCTGTGTAATACCAAGTACAGGAAATAAAGCAAACATAAGCATGCGAGCAATAATAGCGTAGGAAGTGACAGCGCTTTCACCACCTAATTTGATTAAAATATTGTTTAAGATTAAGTAAGTTAGGCTAACCACAGCTTGTCGTGATAAAGTAACAAACCCTAAACTGCTTATTTCACTTACCAAATCACGTTTGATCTTTAAGTGTTTAAATTCCAATTTTAGTTGGGAATGTTTGCTGCTAAAAAACCATACTATATACCCTAAGCATAACGCATAAGATCCAGTTGTAGCCCAAGCTGCACCAAGCATACCATAATCAAGAACGTTGATAAACAAATAATCAATGATTAAGTTTCCCACCGAAGGAATAATCATTGCTACCATGGCAAACTTGGGCTTACCTTCAGCTCTGATCACAGTGTTTCCCATCATGGCTAAGGCTAAAATAGGTACGCCAATTACTACGATTCGGTAGTAGATTTTTGCAGGCTCAAAAATAGAACCTACACCACCAAATAGAGGGATTAATTGATTAATAAACAGCAGGCCTAGTGCAGCCATACTTGAGCTCACCAGTAACGTAATACTAATTTGATTACCAAAAGTAGATAAGGCCTTGGTAAGTTTCTGCGAACCTAATGCTCGTGATATAATTGAAGAGCCGCCTATACCTATGGCTAAACCTAAAGCAGCAATAAAAAAAGATACCGGTAAAACAACGTTAATAGCAGCAATGGCACTTTCACCAATCCAATTGCCTACAAAAATGGTGTCGACAAGAATATTGATAGACATCACTAAAATACCTATTGAGGCTGGTACAGATTGTTTGATAAGCAGTTTGCTAATCGGTGATGTACCCAGTTCTTCAGCAGATAATTTAGCCATTTACTAATTTAGGATACTTGTGTTTGTTTAGGGGTTTCTTGTTTTGCCCATTCATCGATCCAACGGCTAAGGGTTTTTACCCAATCTTCGCGATCATTAATACAGGGGATAAAATTAAATTCTTTACCACCGTTTTCATGAAAAATTTCTTCGCCCTCCATTGCTATTTCTTCTAGTGTCTCTAAACAATCGGACACAAACGCAGGAGTTGCAATAGCCATTTTCTTAATACCCTCTTTAGCTAATTTTTCAATCGTTCGATCGGTGTAAGGTTTTAACCAAGGGTCAAAACCTAATCGTGATTGAAAACTCGTGCTAAACGTGCCTTCTTTGAGGCCTAACTTTTCACCAACTAAACGAGTGGTTTCATAACATTGGTGGCGGTAACAAAATTGATGTGCTTTAGATGGAGTTTGACAGCAAGAGCCATCTATTTTACAGTGGCTTTTAGTGATATCACTTTTTCTGATGTGGCGTTCTGGAACACCGTGGTAACTAAATAAAAGATGCTCATAATCTACGTCATCAAGCTTTTCGGCAATGCTTCTTGCTAATACGGTAACATAATCGGGATGGTTGTAAAATGGTGGTACAACCGTAAAATTAATTTCCGGAAAATGTTGGTTACGAAGTTCTTCGGCTAATACAATTATAGTTTCGGTGGTTGCCATGGCATATTGCGGGTATAATGGGACCAGTAAAACTTCTGTAACGCCTTGGTCATATAATTCTTGCAAACCGTTTTTAATAGAAGGTTCGCCATAGCGCATAGCTAAAGAAATAGGCACGCTAGTCATGTCATCAACTTTGTGCTGCAAGCGTTCAGAAAGTACAATAAGCGGGGAGCCTTCATCCCACCAAATTTTAGAGTAAGCCTTAGCCGATTGTTTTGGACGCGTATTTAATATAATGCCTTTTACTAAAATGGTTCTTAGAAACTTTGGCAAGTCAATTACACGTTCATCCATTAAAAACTCACCTAAATATGTCTTTACGTCTTTAGGATTAGTTGATTTTGGAGACCCCAAGTTAACTAACAATACACCTTTCATAGTTTTTATAATTTTGTTCAAATTTAGTATGATCTAGGTCAATTCAATCTATTTCCTCTTAAATCTTATGATGATTTTAAAATAGTTTCCGATGATTTTAAATTAGCTCTCACTTTGGAGGTACTTTTTAGGAGTAGTTCCAAAGCGTTTTTTAAAGGCGGCAATAAAATGACTCGCTGTTGAGTAGCCCACCGCTAAGCCTACTTCATTAACATTATGTTGCCCTTTTTCAAGTAATTTTCGCGCAAAATCCATTTTATAATCAAACAAAAATGAAAACACGGTATCCCCATAAATTTCTTTAAAGCCCTCTTTTAGTTTTTTGAGCGATAAGCCTACCTCTTCAGCAAGTGCTTTTAAAGATGGTGGTTCGGCCATGCGCTGGATGATAATTTCTTTTGCAAGCTTAATTTTTTTTACATTATCCTCATCGTCTAAAAAGGGACATTGTTCAATATCGGCTTCTTCAGGGCGATTAAAATACAAGCTAATGAGTTCATAAATTTTAGCTTTTAAATATATTTTTTTCACTGATGGGTGCAGATTAAAATTCAGCATTTGGGTCAGGATCACAGCCATAGCTGGTGTGATTGGTCGGTCATTATAGTATTTCTTATCCTTATTGTCGTCGGTTAAGAAATCAATATAACTTGCTTCGGTAGAAAATAGAGTATGTAACTTTTTGATTGAGATTAAAACACTCACCAACCACGTATGACCGTCAGATTCGAGGTTAACAGGGAGTTCCCGTTGGGGGTTATATAATAATAACGATTGATCTTCAGTGATATCTAAGGCATACCGACCTTGATTAAAATTAAACTTTAAATTGCCCTTCACGCAGAAGTGAAATTGAATAAAATCGGCACTCACTTCATGTTTGATGCAAATTTTATCTGGTTGGTCATGCTGAGACTTGATCACTAACAATCCGTTTTCAATCTCAATAAGACTGTCTGAACTTTCAGCGATATTTTTTTCTAAAGTGTCCATAAATGATAGCGGTATTTATTTAGAATCATTCTAATTAAAATAGCTCAAAAGCGTAACTATTGTTACAAAGTTAGGTCAAATACATGATATTTATCACTTTTTTTTAAAAAACACTCCAAACGATAAAAAATGAACTTTCAGCGTTATTTTTAATTAGGCTTGTCATCTAAATTTGCAACAAACTTTCTAAGACATACAATGTATAAATACAACGTTTCTAAATACCAAACTTTCTATGCCGTTGGTTTAAGTTACCAAAAAGCAGATGCAGAGACTAGAGGGAAGTTTAGTTTAAGTTTAGATCAACGAAAAGCAATACTTGATCAAGCAGAGGAAATAGGCTTAGACGCCATCACGATAACTTCTACTTGTAATAGAACAGAAATTTACGCTTTTGCAGATGATCAAGATACCCTCATTAATTTACTATGCCAATTTAGTCTTGGAAATGCTAAGCTATTTCAAAACGTAGGTTACATCAATACCAACCAAGACGCTATAACTCACATGTTTAAAGTCGGTTGTGGTTTGGATAGTCAAATATTAGGCGACTTTGAAATTATAAGTCAATTAAAATCAGCCTTCACTATTTCTAAAAAGCGCAATCTTATAAATCCGTTTTTAGAACGACTCATCAATTCAGTTATTCAAGCTAGTCGTCGTATTAAGAATGAAACTGAGATTTCATCAGGTGCTACATCTGTTTCCTTTGCTTCGGTGCAATATATCTTAGATAATATTCAAGATGTTTCCAATAAAAATATTCTCTTATTTGGAACTGGAAAAATTGGACGTAATACATGCGAAAATCTCGTAAAACACACGAATAATAAGCATATCACGCTTATTAATAGAACTAAAGATAAAGCTGAAGAAATTGCCGGTAAATTTAACCTTAACGTTAAAGATTACAGCGAACTACAAACTGAAATTAGACGAGCTGATATTTTAATTGTTGCGACTGGTGCACAAAAGCCAACTATCACAGAAGAATTGATATTTCCGAAAAAGCCATTGCTTATTTTAGATTTATCAATTCCTAAAAATGTATCTGATAAGGTTGAAGCTAATCCAGATGTGACGCTTCTTCATCTTGATTATTTATCTCAAATTACTGATGCAACATTAGCCAAACGTAAAAACCATATTCCTCAAGCAAAAGCTATTTTAAATGAGGTAAAAGAAGAGTTTAACGAATGGTTAGATACAAGGAAGTTTGCACCAACCATAAAGGCTTTAAAAGATAAGTTTAAACTCTTCCAAGCAGAAGAATTAGACTACCAAAGTAAAAAAATTGCAAATTTTGATAAGGACCAAGCTGAAGTTATTAGCGACCGCCTTATTCATAAAATAACGCGAAGTTTTGCTAGCCACTTACGATCTGCAAATGGCTCTACCGAAGATAGCATCGCGCTTTTAAAGAAAGTCTTTGAGCTGGAACAACAGTCTTAAACCTTTAAATTTACAGCATTGCAAAAAAAACCCTTAATTATAGGTACCCGCGATAGTGAGTTAGCGCTTTGGCAAGCCAAACATGTGCAGCATTTACTTGAACAAAAAGGGTATACAACTCAACTTAAGCCTGTTAAGTCACAAGGTGACCTCAATTTAGATGTTCCTTTGTATGAAATGGGAATAACAGGGATATTTACCAAAACACTTGATGTTGCACTTATCAATAAAGATATTGATATTGCCGTACATTCTATGAAAGATGTACCTACTGCATTACCAAAAGGTGTAATAAAAGGAGCTGTTTTTCCAAGAGCTAACCCAAAAGATGTTTTAGTGCACAAAGGCACCGAATTTTTAGAAAGCGCTCAAGGTAGTATTGCTACAGGAAGCTTACGCCGTAAAGCACAATGGTTACACCGTTACCCAACACATCAGGTTCATAATTTAAGAGGTAATGTAAATACACGATTACGTAAGTTAGACGAGAATGATTGGGATGCTGCTATTTTTGCAGCGGCAGGATTAGAGCGTATCGCTATTTTACCCGAAAACCATACCAGTTTAGATTGGATGATCCCTGCGCCAGCACAAGGTGCTATGTTAGCGGTTTGCCTGGAAGACAACATCACGAGTTTAAATGCATTAACAGAATTAAATCACCAACCCACCGATATAGCTGTATCTGTAGAGCGAGAATTTTTAAAAACGCTTGAGGGTGGTTGTACAGCTCCTATTGGTGCTTTAGCTGAAGTTGTAGATGATCAAATTAACTTCATTGGTGCTTTATTTAGCTTAGACGGCACCCAAAAATTTGAAGTTAAAGAATCGATTGCTCTAGAACAAGCTGAAGGTTTTGGTAAAGCTTGTGCTCAAAAAATTCTACATCAAGGCGGTGATCAACTTATGAAGGCCTTAAGAGAAGTGTTATAATGGGACGCATTCTTTCTACAAAACAATTAAGCGAGCCACAGCGGCAATTAATTTTAAATACGCAGCACAGTTTAGTAGAATATAATGCCATTTCTATTCAAAAAGATCTAAGTGCAATTCCCGATTCAAGCTTAAGTCATGTAATTATTACAAGCCAAAACACAGCTAAAATTTGTATAGACCAACAGCTATCTATGCAAAAGGTGTTTTGTGTGGGCAAAAAAACGGCCCATTTATTACTTGAAGCCGGTTATCAAGTGGTTTTAATTTGTCCCTATGGTCAAAATCTTGCCCAAGTGTTAACTACTGCTTATCGTGAAGAGACTTTTACAATGTTGTGTTCAGCACAACGTTTAGGGACCATTCCTAACGCCTTAACTTCAGCAGGTATTTCGTTTACAGAATACCATGTTTATAGCACTTTGCACCAATATAAAGATTTTTCAGAGCCGTTTGATGTTGTTATGTTTTTCAGCCCAAGCGGTGTAGAGTCTTTTTACCATAGCTCAACTAATAAAGCTAAAGCAGCTGTTTGTATTGGACAAACTACAGCAAAAACAGCACAACACTATTGTAGCCAAGTGGCAGTCGCAAATTCAACTCAAGTTGAAAGTTGTATAGCCAAAGCCATTAAATTACTCAACACTTAAGACTATATTTATACCATGATAAAAAACGATTTATTTTTACGTGCTTTAAAAGGAGAAACAGTTCAACGTCCTCCCGTTTGGATGATGCGTCAAGCAGGGCGATACTTACCCGATTTTATGAAGCTAAAGGCCAAATACGACTTTTTTACCCGTTGCCGTACACCTGAATTAGCTACTGAAATTACGGTTATGCCAATACATCAAGTCGGTACAGATGCTGCCATTTTATTTAGTGATATTTTAGTGGTTCCGCAAGCGATGAATATTGAAGTCGAAATGAAGCCAGGTGTGGGGCCTTGGTTGCCAAATCCTGTTCGAGATCAAAAAGCGGTAGAGCAAGTTATAGTTCCAAACGTTTATGAAGAATTAGGCTACGTTTACGATGCTATAAAACTTACAAAGCAAGCCTTGAACGATGAAGTCCCACTAATTGGATTCGCCGGTTCACCGTGGACCATCTTTTGTTATTGTGTGCAAGGTCAAGGCTCAAAAAACTTTGATATAGCAAAGTCTTTTTGCTTTTCAGAGCCTGAATTGGCTCATCAATTACTACAAAAAATAACTGATACTACCATTGCTTACTTAAAGGGTAAAGTCGAAGCTGGTGTTGATGCTGTACAGTTATTCGATTCTTGGGGCGGTATGTTATCGCCTGAAGATTATCAAACGTTTTCATGGCAATATATGCAACAAATTATAGATGCTTTACAGCCACAAATTCCTGTGATTGCTTTTGGAAAAGGCTGCTGGTTTGCGCTTGACCATATGGCTAAATCTGGTGCTTCGGCTTTAGGAGTCGATTGGACTTGTAGTC
Source organism: Psychroflexus sp. (assembly GCA_965656295.1). GTDB lineage: Bacteria > Bacteroidota > Bacteroidia > Flavobacteriales > Flavobacteriaceae > Psychroflexus. Next base: position 11,901 of record CBFHKB010000004.1, on the reverse strand, counting down.
CAGAAATGGCAAGAAAATTTACCAATAACGCTATTACGCTTCAAGGTAATTTTGATCCCTCACGATTACTTTCGCCCATTCCTGAAATAGAGAAAATGGCCGTAGAAATGGTAAACCGATTTGGCAAAGACAAGTATATCGCCAACCTGGGTCATGGTATTTTACCTACTATTCCTGTAGATCATGCCAAAGCCTTTGTTAATGCCATTAAAAATTACAAAGCCTAAGACTTATAATAGTTAAGCTACTTTTAAACACCTCAATTTAATCGTTGAGGTGTTTTGTGTTTAAAACTTAGTAATCCAATTGGCTTAGCTTTAAAAATTATGTATTTTTAAGCTAAAATAATAAACAATGATTACGAAAACTGTAAATTCGGTAAGCGATGCGTTGGAAGGAGTCCAAGATGGAATGACCTTTATGTTAGGTGGTTTTGGGTTGAGTGGTATTCCTGAAAATGCGATTGCCGAATTGGTTAAACGCAATATTAAACAGATTACGTGTATCTCTAATAATGCAGGTGTAGATGATTTTGGTTTAGGCTTATTGCTGAAGAAGAAACAAATTAAAAAAATGATTTCTTCGTACGTAGGTGAAAATGCTGAGTTTGAACGCCAAATGTTAAGCGGTGAATTAGAAGTTGATTTGATCCCGCAAGGAACTTTAGCCGAGCGTTGTCGAGCAGCACAACACGGCGTACCAGCTTTTTTTACACCAGCAGGTTACGGTACCGAGGTCGCTGAAGGAAAAGAAGTTAGAGAATTTGATGGTAAACCTCATATTTTAGAACATGCCTTTAAAGCCGATTTTGCCTTTATAAAAGCGTGGAAGGGCGATACAGCAGGTAACCTTATTTTTAAAGGAACTGCACGAAATTTTAATCCTAATATGTGCGGTGCTGCCAAAGTTACTGTAGTTGAGGTTGAAGAACTGGTAGAACCAGGTGAATTAGATCCTAATTTTATTCATATCCCAGGCGTATTTGTACAGCGCATATTTAAGGGGGATCGCTTTGAAAAACGAATAGAGCAGCGCACAGTTAAATCATAAACCCAATTACATCAATTAGAATTATGTTAGATAAAAACGGTATAGCAAAACGAATAGCACAAGAAGTGAAAGATGGTTACTACGTTAACCTCGGTATTGGCATACCTACTTTGGTTGCTAATTTTGTAAGAAACGATATTGAAGTAGAGTTTCAAAGTGAAAATGGTATTTTAGGTATGGGACCTTTTCCTACCGAAAATCAAGTTGATGCAGACTTAATTAATGCTGGTAAGCAAACTATCACAGCTCTGCCTGGAGCTAGTTTTTTTGATTCGGCGATGAGCTTTGGAATGATTCGTGGTCAACATGTCGACTTAACTATTTTAGGTGCTATGGAAGTAGCTCAAGACGGCAATATTGCAAATTGGAAAATACCAAACAAAATGGTGAAAGGTATGGGAGGTGCTATGGACTTAGTGGGCTCTGCCAAAAATATTATTGTGGCTATGATGCATACCAATAAAGCAGGTAAATCAAAACTTTTAAGCGCTTGCTCTTTACCATTAACGGGCGTTAAATGTGTCACTAAAATTGTGACTAACTTAGCAGTGCTAGATATTGTTAACAGTCAATTTAAATTAATTGAACGAGCACCTGGTGTAAGCGTTGAAGAGATTAAAAACGCTACCGAAGGCGATTTGATTGTTGAAGGTGACATCCCTGAAATGCAACTCTAATAGGCTATCAGATTTAACATAAAAGCTTCAACATAGTTGGAGCTTTTTTTTATGAGAGTAAATTATACATAAGTTTTGCAGTGGTTTGGCTAGCACCAACACCGCCTAACTTTTGTTTTAACTCTTGGTATTTTAGCTTTAAATCTTTGGCGTAATGGCTGTCTAAAATCAGGCTCAATTCTTTTTCTAAGCGTTCGGTATTAAATTCATTTTGAATTAATTCGGTGACCACTTCTTGATCCATAATTAAATTCACTAACGAGATGTATTTCAGTGTAATAATACGTTTGGCAATGTGGTAAGAAATGATGTTACCTTTGTAGCAAACCACTTCTGGAACGTCAAATAGTGCTGTTTCTAGAGTTGCTGTACCTGAGGTTACCATGGCTGCTTTGGCATGCGATAATAGATGGTAGGTTTGGTTGGCTACAAACGAGACGTTCTCTTTCTGCGTAAATGATTCGTAAAAGCTATTGTCTTGACTTGGGGCACCAGCAATGACAAATTGATAATTAGCAAACTTACTGGTCATTTTCAACATAGTTGAAAGCATTTTACTAATTTCTTGCTTTCGGCTGCCTGGTAAAATAGCTATTATTTCACGATCGTCTAACTGGTGTTCTTTTTTAAAATCGGCTAGTGGTAGTGGTTTAAATTGAGCGATCGCATCTAGTAGAGGATGGCCTACAAAGTGGACCTTATACTGATGCTTTACTTCATAAAATTCTTTTTCAAAGGGTAAAATCACAAACATTTCATCAACATCTCGTTTTATAGACGAGATCCGATTTTCTTTCCAGGCCCAAATTTGAGGGGAAATATAATAAAACGTCTTAATTGCTTTTAGTTTTGCCCATTTAGCAATACGCATATTAAATCCTGGATAGTCTATGAAAATAAGCACATCTGGTTGGTATGCTGTAATATCATTTTTGCAAAATGTAATATTGTTTAAGATGGTTTTTAGATTCAAGATTACTTCAGCAAACCCCATGAAAGCTAGATCGCGATAGTGTTTTACAGGGTGCTGTCCAGAAGCTTCAGCCATCAAGTCACCACCCCAAAACCTAAATTCGGCCTTAGAGTCTTCATGGCTCAAGGCTTTTATTAAATTAGAGGCATGTAAATCGCCTGAGGCTTCGCCAGCAATTAAGTAATATTTCATAGCATTAACAAAATAACGAAAGTAAAATATTTGAGGCATATAGGCTTAAAACTCGTTGCTTAGTTTTAGTTTTTTTACATTTGTAAATTCATTTTAATTAAAGTCTATGATCCAATCTATGACGGGCTATGGCAAAAGTCAGACCGATCTTACCCATAAAACCATTCGCGTAGAATTAAAATCGCTTAACAGTAAAAATTTAGATGTTAATCTCCGATTATCTTCATTGTTTAGATCTGTGGAGATACCTCTAAGAAATATTATTAGCGAGAAACTTAAGCGTGGTAAAATTGATGTGTCGGTGCATGTTGAGTCGAAAACCGGTGAGACGTCAGCTCAAATTAATACTAAAGCGGTAAAAGTCTATATTGAGCAGCTTCAGGCTTTAAATTTAGATAAAAATGCTATAAGTTACCGGGAGCTTTTACCCATTGCAATTAATCTACCAGAAGCGCTTTCCAGTGAAAAAAAAGAATTAACACCTGAAGAAACCAAAGCTGTTAAACAAACACTCGAAGCGGCAATACTCCAGTTAATAGATCATAGAAACGATGAAGGAGCGGCTTTAGAACGGGATTTTAATTTGCGTATTTCTAACTTAAAATCCTTCATAGCTGAAGTGAAACGTATAGATCCTGATCGTATTTCGGCGGTACGAGAACGTTTATATAAAGCCATACAGGATTTAAAAGTTGATGTAGATCAAAACCGATTTGAACAAGAGCTGATTTACTATCTTGAAAAATTTGATATCACGGAAGAAAAAACCCGATTAGATAACCACCTTGACTATTTTTTGCAAACCATGAATTCGACAGAGTCTAACGGTAAAAAACTTAATTTTATTGGTCAAGAAATTGGCCGTGAAATCAATACTATTGGCTCTAAATCTAATTATGCTCCAATGCAAAAAATTGTTGTGAAAATGAAGGATGAGTTAGAAAAAATAAAAGAGCAATTACTAAACGTGTTATAACATGGGAGATTTTCAAGGTAAACTTATTGTCTTTTCTGCACCATCTGGATCTGGGAAAACAACTATCGTAAGGCATTTGCTCTCTAAGTCTGAGCTTGATCTTGATTTTTCTATATCAGCGACCTCGCGAGAACCAAGACCTCATGAAGTTCATGGAAAAGATTATTATTTTTTTAGCTTAGAAGAATTTAAACAGCATATTAAAAACGATGATTTTTTAGAATGGGAAGAAGTTTATCGTGACAATTTTTACGGTACGTTAAAAGCTGAAGTTGAACGTATTTGGGCTAAAGGAAAACATGTTGTGTTTGATATAGACGTGGTAGGTGGTTTAGATATTAAACAAATTTACCCGGATAGAACCTTAGCCGTTTTTGTAAAACCACCAAGTATTGAAGAACTTAAAATTAGGCTTAAAAAACGAAAAACTGAAACAGCTGATAAAATTAATATGCGCGTGGCAAAAGCATCTATAGAATTAGCTACAGCTCCGCAATTTGACCATATTATTGTTAATGAAAACCTTGAAGAGGCTTTAAATAAGGCCTACAATTTGGTCAATAATTACGTTAATTCTTAAGGACATGATTAAAAAGGCGGGACTATATTTTGGAACATTTAATCCGTTTCATGTGGGCCATTTAATTATAGCTAATCATTTAGCGCAGACTACTGATTTGGATGAAGTTTGGTTGGTAGTTACGCCACAGAGTCCGTTTAAGAAAACCTCTAATTTATTGGATAATCACCATCGTTTGGAAATGGTCTATAGGGCTGTAAAAGACTATGATTATTTAAAACCAACCGATATTGAGTTTAGCTTGCCACAACCCAACTATACCGCTGTTACCTTAGCTGAATTAAGTGATCGTTATAGAAAGTACCATTTTTCTATCATCATGGGGGAAGACAACCTCAATCATTTTCATAAATGGAAAAACTGGGAATATATTCTTGAACAACACTCAATTTACGTTTGTCCCCGTGTTACTCAAAAACCGATAACTGAACAATTTAAAGACCATCCTAAGATTACGTTTACAGATACACCTATTATTGAAATATCATCAACATTAATTCGTTCTTCTATCAAAGACGGTAAAGTTGTTGAACCTTTGCTGCCCAAAGGCGTCTGGCAGTACATAGACGAAATGAATTTTTATAGATCTTAAAACCTACAAATTTTGACACATCATACACCAGATATTAAACAAGTCTTACAATCTCCAAATCCAAATTTTGGAGTTATTGGAGGTGGTAGTTGGGCTACTGCTATTGTTAAAATGTTATGTGAAAATTTATCGTTTGTAAGTTGGTACATGCGGGATGAGCAGGCAATTGAGCATATAAACACTCACCAACATAATCCTAACTACTTGAGCGCTGTTGAGTTTGATGCAAATCAACTCAAGCTAACTTCAAATATAGATAAGGTCGTCGAACAATCAGACATATTAATTTTTGTTGTGCCTTCAGCCTTTCTCCAAAGCGAATTGGATAAAATTACGGTAGATTTTAGTGGCAAGATTATTTTTAGTGCAATTAAAGGGATTGTTCCTGAAAGTTATAATTTAGTCGGTGAGCATTTTCATGAACGCTATCAAATTCCGTTTGAAAAAATTGGCGTTATTACTGGACCTTGTCATGCTGAAGAAGTGGCCTTAGAGCGCTTGTCTTACCTCACTATAGCGTGCGCTAATGAGAATCATGCAAACACAGTAGCTCAGTTTTTAAGAAGTAGCTACATTAAATGTAATGTTTCTGAAGATATTATTGGAACTGAATATGCGGCTGTTCTTAAAAATATTTATGCTATTGCGGCAGGAATAGCGCATGGTCTAGGTTATGGAGATAATTTCCAAAGTGTGCTTATGAGTAATGCCATTAAGGAAATGAAACGTTTTATTAAAAAGCGTTACAAAATGAAGCGAAACATTAACGATTCTGCTTATTTAGGTGATTTACTCGTCACGGGTTATTCAGTGTTTAGCCGAAATAGGTTATTTGGAAATATGATTGGTAAAGGCTATACCGTTAAAAGTGCACAAATGGAAATGAGCATGATTGCTGAAGGTTATTACGCTACAAAAAGTGCTTTTGATATTAGTAACAAGGATGGAAATAAAAAGGTAAAAACACCAATAATAAATGCCGTCTATAAAGTCTTATACCTTCAAAAAGATCCTAAAAAAGTATTTACAAAACTTGCTGATAAGCTAAGTTAATTACCCCGCTTATGAATAGATTATTAAATGGCGCCTTTTTGGTTGCTTTAGCGGCTTCTTGCTATGGTTTGCTTACCACGTTTGTAAAGTTAGCCTACGATGAAGGCTATACGACTTACGAGGTTACGTTTTCACAATTGCTAATTGGTTTTGTGGTTTTAGTTCTTTTAAATGTTTTTATAAATAAAAAGCAACCATCAAAAGAAACTAAACGGCAACAGCGAATCTCGATTTTATATTTAATACTATCCGGAACGTCTCTGGGTTTTACCAGTGTATTTTATTATTTGGCTGTACAAACAATCACTGTTTCGGTAGGCATTGTTCTGTTGATGCAAAGCGTTTGGATTGGTGTGGTAATCGACAGCCTTATTAACAAAGTGAAACCATCAATTCAAAAAATAAGTGCAGTTATTTTAATTTTGATTGGGACTGTTTTAGCAGCCGATTTGCTTATTGAAGACCAACATGTAGATGGCTTAGGCTTGATATATGGTTTTTTAGCGGCCCTATCTTATACTATCACCATGTTTACCTCAAACCGTGTAGCGCTTCAATACCATTCCATTACACGTAGTAAATGGATGATGTTGGGCGGTTTAATAGTGGCAATTATTTATACACTGGTAAGCATAGAAGGCCATTTTAATTTTGGTATATTCAAAGTTTGGGGTCCTATTTTAGCGGTTTTTGGTACTATTTTACCACCCTTGCTTTTTACATCAGGCATGCCTAAAATTAACGTAGGACTTGGTGCAATTATATCGTCTATAGAATTACCTGTTGCTGTATTGATGGGCTATTTTGTGCTCAATGAAAATCAAAACTTACTGAAATGGATTGGAATCGTCCTTATACTTTTAGCTATTGTTTTAATGAATTATAAAAAGGCTGCGAAGGTTGAGGCAGGCACAAATTAGCATTAAAGTTATGTAGTAATATAAAACGGAAGATTTATTAGCTTTGTTTATTATTCTGCCAAAACGCCTTGTTGTTCGACAAGTTGAAGTTGCTCTAAATTAGCTTCAGTAATTTGATGTGGTTTAAATTTGAAATCTTTATGAAGTAATTGGTTGTTTTCAAAAAAACTGACTTTAAAGCGGTTTTCAAATGCAATTAATTCATCTTGAATAAATTCAATTTTTGCCATTGATTGTGCTGGTAAGTGCTCGATTTTTTTTCGAAGTACTGATGTTGTTTTGGTGTCAGAATTCCCTTCAGAAACAATAAGAACGGTTTCCAGTGGAATCGATTTTAAGTTCATTAGGTAGATAGTCCAAACCGGATGTTCAAATTCCGCATCTTTTTCAAGAATTGCTGCTACTTCAACATGACTTACAACAGGTATTTCAATGTCTTTTTTCATGGTTACAGGACCGATTTAAATTGCTTTAAAAAGCGTAAATCATTCTCGTAGAACATTCGAATATCTTCTACTTGATAAAGAAGCATAGCTATACGTTCAATACCCATTCCGAAGGCAAAACCTGAATATTCATTTGGATCTATTTTAGCATTTTTGAGCACGTTGGGATCTACCATTCCACAGCCCATTATTTCGAGCCAGCCAGTTCCTTTTGTAATTCTATAATCGGTTTCTGTTTCAAGGCCCCAATAAATATCAACTTCTGCACTAGGTTCTGTGAAAGGGAAGTAAGATGGTCGAAGTCTTATTTGTGATTTCCCAAATAACTGTGTTGTAAAGTAGCTGAGTGTTTGTTTTAAATCTTTAAACGATACGTCTTTATCGATATACAACCCTTCTACTTGATGAAAAATACAGTGTGAACGTGCTGAAATGTCTTCATTTCTAAATACACGACCTGGAGAAATTGTTCTAATAGGAGGTGTATTGTTTTCCATATACCGAACTTGTACACTTGAGGTGTGTGTCCTTAATAAAATGTCTTCGGGGTTGGTTTGTATAAAAAAAGTATCCTGCATGTCTCTGGCCGGATGATATTCAGGAAGGTTTAAGGCTGAGAAATTATGCCAGTCATCTTCGATTTCGGGTCCTTCGGAGACATTAAATCCAATATTAGAAAACACTTCTATAATTTGATTTTTTACGATAGAAATAGGGTGTCTTGAGCCAATTTGTATGTCTTCACCAGGACGTGTTAAATCGCCATAAATACCTTTTTCATCAAGTTGTGCTTTAAAGTTGCTTTTCAGCTCCTCAATTTTACTTGTGGCTGTTTGCTTTAACTCATTTATAGTTTGACCAAAGACTTTTTTATCTTCATTTGGGACATCTTTAAATTTTGCAAAAAAGTTATTTAAAACACCTTTCTTACCTAAGTACTCAATTCTAAACTGCTCTAGCTCTTCTTCGGTTTTGGCTTTAAAACTGTTTACTTTTTTTATGTGTGTTTTTATCTCTTCAATCATGGATCTTTAGTCTTAAATCAGATGGCAAAAATAGGAAAATATGTGGGCTTTTTCTTTAATCGATGTATTCTCTCTCTATAAAATAATTAACGATCGCTTCTTTCATTAATATGCTTTGTTCACCCGATTTGAGTGCTGGTAATTTGGAGACATTTTTATAATGTGGCCAACCATCGTCATCAACAAAGTCAAACTCATAATAGCCATAAGGTTCTAAAAGTTTACATATGGCGATATGCATTAAATTAATTTTATCGTCTTTTTTGAATTTTTGCTGAGGTTGACTTAATTCTTGAACTCCTATAAGATAAATAATTCCATCTAAATCTAACCGATCACCATCAGCAAATTGCGTTGATAGCTGTTCAACCAATTTGTTCCAGCGTATTTTAAGTTGTTCATCTCCTATCATACTGCAAAGTTATGTCTTTGTTGCAAATTACTATATTTACATCATGAATATTTTTGATCTTATTGTTGGGGTTCTTGCAATTTATATGGTTTATAAAGGCGCAAAACGAGGTTTGGTTTTAGAGGTTACTAGTCTTTTGGCTTTAGTTCTTGGTTTATTTTTGTCGTATTATTTTTACGCTAGCGTTGCGCAAAATTATTTAGTCAATTACGTTGACTGGTCGCCGCAGACTTTAAATTTAAGCGCTTTTTTATTACTGTTTATAGGCATCGCTTTAATGGTTCACCTTCTAGGCCGTTTGATAACAAAACTCCTAGATATCGCTGCTTTAGGTTTGTTTAATAGGGTCTTGGGAGCTTTATTTGGCCTTATTAAATTAGCCTTATTACTTTTAGTATTTAACGTGACTATAGATTATGTTCTAAGTTTGTTAGGGATGTCAAAATTACCAGAATTTCTGGATACGAGTTTAGTTTATAATTTTTCACAAGAGGTTTATAAGTTCCTAATGCCTCAATTGTTTCAGTTACTTGCATAAAAAAAGTCCATTTAATTTAAATGGACTTTTTTTGTTTGATTAAGAATTAGTCTTAGTCTGTAAGAATAATTACTTTGTTGTTATTCATTTCTAATACACCACCAGAAATATTAAATAGAAGTTTACCACCTTTTTTGATAAATAAGTCTGCTATTTCGTTATCTAACTTTACGTCATCACTAAGTTTCAAAACTCCTTTAGTAAGTACTGAAATTACAGGGGCGTGATGGTCTAAAATCTGAAACTCACCGTTGATCCCTGGCGCAATGACAGAAGTTACTTCTTGATTAAGGATTTTCTTTTCTGGTGTTACGATTTCTAGTTGCATATATCAAAAATTTTAAGCCTCAGCTAACATTTTCTCACCAGCTTCAATAGCTTCTTCAATAGTACCTTTTAGGTTAAATGCTGCTTCTGGTAGGTGATCTAATTCACCATCCATAATCATATTAAATCCTTTAATGGTATCTTTAATATCCACAAGCACACCTTTTAATCCTGTAAATTGTTCAGCAACATGGAATGGTTGAGACAAGAAACGTTGTACACGTCTTGCACGCGATACGGCTAGTTTATCTTCTTCAGATAATTCTTCCATACCTAGGATGGCAATAATATCTTGTAGTTCTTTATAACGTTGTAAAAGTTCTTTTACGCGTTGTGCACAATTATAGTGATCTTCACCCAGTATATCAGCCGTTAAAATTCTTGAGGTTGAGTCTAATGGGTCAACCGCAGGATAAATACCTAACTCAGCAATTTTTCTTGATAAAACGGTTGTAGCATCTAAGTGAGCAAAGGTTGTTGCAGGGGCAGGGTCGGTAAGGTCATCGGCAGGGACATAGACTGCTTGTACAGACGTAATAGAGCCTTTTTTAGTCGACGTAATACGTTCTTGCATTGCACCCATTTCAGTAGCAAGTGTTGGTTGGTAACCAACGGCAGAAGGCATACGACCTAGAAGTGCAGATACTTCAGAACCTGCTTGTGTAAACCTAAAAATATTATCAACGAAAAATAAGACATCTTTACCTTGGCCTTCACCAGCGCCATCTCTAAAGTATTCAGCTATGGTTAATCCTGATAGGGCTACACGAGCACGTGCTCCAGGAGGCTCATTCATTTGGCCAAATACAAAGGTGGCTTTAGATTCTTTCATGGCAGACTTATCAACTTTACTTAAGTCCCATCCACCATTTTCCATAGATTCTAAGAAGTCGTCACCATATTTGATAATGCCTGACTCTAACATTTCACGAAGTAAATCATTTCCTTCACGTGTACGTTCACCAACACCAGCAAATACAGACAAACCACCGTGCCCTTTCGCAATATTATTAATAAGTTCTTGGATTAATACAGTTTTACCAACACCAGCACCACCAAATAGTCCAATTTTACCACCTTTAGCGTAAGGTTCAATAAGGTCTATTACTTTAATACCTGTGTAGAGTACTTCTGTAGAAACTGATAAATCTTCAAATTTAGGCGCTTCTCTGTGAATTGGAAGTCCATTTTCATTTGTTTTAGGTAACTCTTCCATGCCGTCAATTGGATTTCCGGTAACATTAAAGAGTCTACCATAGATGTCTTGCCCGACAGGCATTTGTATAGGATTACCCGTTGACAGTACTTCTGTACCTCTTTTAAGGCCATCCGAAGAATCCATAGCGATAGTTCTTACTACGTTTTCACCAATGTGTGATTGAACTTCGAGAACTAGAGTGGTTCCATTCTCTCTATTAATTTCTAAAGAATCGTAAATCCTCGGTAAATCTTTTGAATTTTCGAACTCAACATCGATAACTGGGCCAATGATTTGAGATATTTTACCTGTAATTTTAGACATTATCAAGCGTTTTATAGATGTTTAAAAAACTGTTATTTTTTGATTTGCAAATATATATTAATTTTATAAACATATTGTTGTAAATGATTGTTTTTAAAATTGTTTATTCTGCTGTGAGCGTGAAATCTTATGAGTTCTGAATTGTAACCCCTCTCTACTTTCCCTCTCCAATCCCCATTTTTTTTTATGTATAAAGAGAGATTACTTTTATTCCAAACCTCATTGTTTACGGTTCGATATCTTTTTTGATTGAGCTCCTTACTCACTTCTACCTCATCCCAACCCAATCGTTTAATAGATTCAAACCTTATATTACCACTTATAATTTGGAAATATTTGTCGATAACTATTGGTTGTAGTAACCCTACTTCAGAAATACTCTCCATCAATTCTTCAATAGTAGATAAATCATAGATTTATTGATTTTTAGGATGATGAGATAGTTTATAGATGTTTACATTCATAAAACGATATATTCTTGTTCAAGTTCACTGGAATAGGAGGTTTCTTATAACTGAGAGAATTACTTTTTTCTTAAATGGTGGTCTGCCCCGTTTTTATTTCAGAGTCAATTTTTTTCTCCAAAAGAAAATGATAGGGCAGTATTGTTTACATTTA
>CBFHKB010000003.1:0-56445 GCA_965656295.1 Psychroflexus sp. | reverse complement strand
CACGTGCGAACTTTTCAACTTCGGCCGTAAGTGTTCTCATATCTGAGGTTACTCGCTTTGTTCCGATTGTCTCAGCGTCTAGAAGCGACACACTATCGTACACTGCTTTGACTCGCTTGTAAATAAAGTACTCAATACGTAATTGAATGATAAAAAATGAAAATATAAAGCAAAGTAATGCAAAAACAAGTATAGAAACCCAATTAATACTTAATACAGAATATTCATAAATTAATATAAGTAAACTTAAAAAAAGTGTGATGTAGGTCGATGTAAAAAAAGCAAATCGATATGAGCGTTTAAACTTTCGTGCCATTAAACCATAAACTTATAGCCAACACCTTTGACGGTTTTAAAATGATGATCCCCTATTTTTTCTCTTAATTTTCTTATATGAACATCAATTGTACGACCACCTACAACAACATCGTTACCCCAAACAGTATTAAGGATGTCTTCGCGTTTAAATACTTTGCCAGGCTCTGACGTGAGCAATGAAAGGAGTTCAAATTCTTTTCGCGGTAAAGAGAGTTCGTCTTTTTTATTGATTACCTTATACTCGTCTTTATTGATGGTAATATCGCCCACTTTATAAATATTTTTTTCTTTCGCATCAGACTTGAAGCGGCGAAGAAGCGCACCCACCTTACTTACGAGAACTTTAGGCTTAACAGGTTTAGTAATGTAATCATCGGCACCAGCATCAAAGCCAGCTACTTGCGAATAATCTTCACCTCGTGCTGTTAAAAAGGTAATCACGGTATCTTCTAAACCTGAAGTTTTACGTAAAACTTCACAGGCTTCTATACCATCCATTTCGGGCATCATTACATCTAAAATAATTAAATGCGGCTTCTTTTTCTTAGCTTTTTTAACAGCTTCAATACCGTTTTCAGCCGTGTAAACTTTATATTTTTCTTGCGAAAGATTATAGCTTAGGATTTCAAGAATATCAGGATCGTCGTCTACGATTAAAATTCTAGTGTCTGCTTTTTTCATGATTATGCCATTGTATATAGCTACAAATTTAGTTAAAGAAATGAATACTTAAAGTTAACAAATAATTACTAATTAAATCTAACTATAATGAAGTACACATAAAAAACCGCATTAGAAAAAACTAATGCGGTTTTTGAAATGCTAATTTTAGATAGACTTAAAATTTTAAGCTATAGCTTAGTGAGAAATTCATTCCAGGACTAAACCTGTTGTAAACGCGGTCTTGTGCTCCAAAAGACTCGTAGAAACTTTCTCTTTCGTCATTCAGTAAATTACTAGCTCTAAAAGTAATGCTTGAGTTATTATCTTCACCAAATGTCTTAGTGAAATTAAATTTTAGGTTATGAAATGGATCGGTATACACATCTGGCACCGCCCCAATACCAACAACTTGTAAAGTTTTACCTTGTACATTATAATATAAACCTGCTCTAATACCTTTATCTTCATTATCGTAGGTTAAGCCAGTATTAATTAAAAATGGTGATTGCCCTTGAAGTTCTCTTTTATTATCGATGCTTTCACCTTCTCTAGCTGCAGATAATCTACCTTGAAACTCGGCTTCGTTCATCGTTTGTTGAGACTCAATAATCGAAACATTAGTATTAATACTAAGTTTCTTTAAGGATTCTGCAATAAATCCAAAGTGCTTTCTAAATTCGAATTCAGCACCAAATACTTGAGCTTGACCGAGGTTTCTTGGTTGAATATCGTTAATGGCTTCAATACCAAAAACTGTTAATTCGATTGGGTCTGTAAAATCCTTGTAAAAACCACTTACAGCGATAAGTTGAGCATCATCTCCAAAAATTTCGTAGCGAATGTCGAGGTTATTGACATAAGTAGGCTGTAATTCTAAATTACCGTTAAATGTAATATTGGTAATTGGATCGAATATTTGCGCGACAGAAGCTTCTTTAAACGATGGTCGCGCTGTAGATCTAGAGTAAGTTAATCGTAAGTTTTGATCGTCATTTAAACTGTAGATAAAGTTAGCTGAAGGGAAAAAGTCTGCTTCGCTAATAATATTTTCATCAACTAATTGCACATTCCCTTGGGTATCTTGACCGGTGTAGTAAATATCGAATTTCTCGAATCTTACCCCTAAAATAGCTTTGAGTTTATCAGTAACATTAAACTCTTCAGACACATAACCTGCAAAAGTAGTAGAGTATGACTCGTAATTGTTAGCAGGCTCAAATTGGTTTACAATGTACGAACCACCTGTGTTATCGACCTGCCAAATATTCACATCGTTTAGTAACTGATTAGGGTCGCCGTTTAATGGCTCGGCTGGCGCACCGTCAAATCTAATGACGTACTGATTAATATTAAACTCACGTTGTTTGTAGTCGGTTAGTGTACCAAACTTCAGCTTAGCCTCATTGCCAAACAGCTCATGTTTATTTTGCAAGTCAGTTTTAGCAGACAAGTTAATTTCATTTAAATCTCTCCAAATTCGTCTTGGATCACCAATACTTGGTCTAATAATTAAGCGATCATCTTCCAGCTCAAATAAAGTAGACCTCACGTCTTTATCGGCCACTAAAGCATAAGCTGCTGATGTACTCCAATCAAGATTCCAGTTTTCGTTTGATTCAAAACCATGTTCACCAGACAATTGTAGGTTAGATACCGAACGTTGTGTATATTCTAAGTTATCGCTAAAAAATTCGGCACCGTTAGAAATAAACGTTTGTTGAAAAAATTTACCGGTTCTAGACTCGCCGCTCTGTAAATGAAGCATGTTTAGCTTGTATTTGGCATAATCTCGTTTGTAGGTTAAACCCGCCATAGCACTCACTAATACCGATTCTTTAGACAAACGGCCTTGCTGCAATCGGTTAGGAATCATTTCAAACTCGTTAAGTTGCTCAGGTTTTAACAAGAAATTTTGGGTATAATCGTCGTAATAGATTTGCTCAGTGCGGTAAGAAATAGAGCCGATGTAACCCAATCTATTTTCTCCCACATCAAATTGGTTGGAGGTGCTAAAACCGAAATTATAATTCATATTACTATTCGAAGTTATAGCTGCCATTTCAGGATTAAAGGCTTGAGTAAATTCTGTTAAACGCGGATCATCATTAAATGGAAGTGGAATATCGGTTCCAGGTGCAATAGGATCGTTTCTGAGACCGTCATCAAAGCCTAAGAAGTCGGTGTTGCTTCTTGATTGCGTTAAAAAATCACCGTTAAAGTGCATATCGGGATTATAGCTTAAACCGATGTTTAAGTTATACTCTTCGCGAGACGAAAAGTCTTTAGTCACAATATCTACCGCACCTCCTGTGAAATCGGCTGGTAAATCGGCTGTTAGTGTTTTGTAAACAATAATATTCTCTAATAAGTTGGTTGGAAAAATATCCAACTGAATGGTATTTCGGTCAGGATCTAAACCTGGTAAACTCATTCCATTTAAAGTTGATTTTGTATAGCGATCACCAAGACCTCTCACATAAACATATTTGCCGCCTTCTACTGAAACACCAGGAATGTTTTTTACGGCAGAAGCCACATCATTAGCCCCTACTTTTTTAACACTTTCAATCGACAAACCGTCAAATACATTAACTGATTTTTTTTGTAAGTTAAGCACAGAAGCTTCTGTATTTTTACGTGCTGTAGTAGTAATCACAACTTCTTCTAAGGAAGCTGCTGAAGCTGCTAGAGAAACATTAACCACCACATCTTTATTTTCTTCAACAACTACATTGGTAATCTCTTTTGTTTGATAACCCACAAAAGAAAATACCACAGTATAAGTCCCTGGCTTTACATCAAGCGCATAGTTTCCATCAAAATCTGTGGTGGATCCGATTGAAGTTCCCTTCAAAATTACATTAGCAAAAGGTAGCACGTCATTAATCTCTTCATCATAAACTTGACCTTTTATAGTGCCCTCTTGAGCGTTACCTAAGGCTCCTATCACAAAGCACAGTGCTAATAAAAAACGATTAATCATATCAATATATTTATAAAATGTATAAAAACTCACCCCTTAAAAGGAGTGAGTTTGAGTAATTTAATGTTATGGTATTTAGAACGCAGATTGTAAAGAAGACATTGACCATCCAAATACTGAAGCATCAGCACCTGTACTCTGGTTTCCTTCCGTTATACTTGAAGCCCAACTTGAAGCATCTGCTGTAAATGTTGATGGCATATCAGCAGTATCTTTCCAGATTGATGTTACATCATTTACGCCAGATGGCAATACCATTTCCCAATTAGAAAATACCAACTCTGAGGCTGTGTAATTATCTGACGTTGCTTGATCGTCAAGTTCTAAATCTGCACCTGACAAAAATCCTACTGTATATGCATTGTTGACTGAACCTTGAGCATTATCTCTAAAATCAGCATACTCACGATTACCGCTTACACCATCAACAGTAGCTGAATCATCGCCATACATAGTCAAGTTGTTGATTGTAAAAGCAGCTTCGAATGAACCTTCAGGCCCATCGATCTCTAAACCATGATCAGAAATATTTTCTGTTCCAGAGTAAGCTTGATCAATATCAATTGCATCATCACCAACACCCCAAACAATTAAATTAGATGCATCTACAGATCCACCAAAAAATTCGATCCCATCATCAACATTAGCAACAACTTCGATATGATCTACAATAGTCCCATTACCAACTCCACCAAGTGTTAAGCCGTTAATTTCATTATCAGAACCAATCACCGCACCACCGTGTCTTATAGAAATGTAACGTAAGATTCCTGAGTTATCATTATCATCATTACCACCATAGGTACCAGGCTCGGTCGCAGGCAAACCTTCAATTTGAACCGAATTAGCATCGCCAGCAAAAGAACCTCTAGCATTACCTAAAACTAACACACCACCCCAAAGGCCACGGTCCTGAACATCTAAGTTTGTTCCTTCTAATTCACCTAAGCCAATATTATCTGCTTCAGATGTAAATATAATTGGTTCAGTTGCTGTACCATCAGCAATAAGAGTACCACCTTGCGCTACAATTAAAGCTGAAGCATTAGAACCCGTAGATTGAGCACCTTTAACAATTGTGCCAGGTTCGATAGTAAGCGTTACACCATCTTCAACATACACCTTGCCTTCCATTAACCAAAAACGATCGTTAGTCCAAGTTGTATCTTCAGTAATATTACCAGAAACGGTTTGTGTTCCAGCGGTAACATCTCCTGCATCTACGGCACCTTCAGTATTAGCCATGGTCCAAGCAAATACATCTAAGTTAGCACCCGTTGTTTCTTCACCTGCTACGATACCATCAGTCCAGTCTGAAGAGTCATCTGCAAAAGTTGATGGCGCATCTGCTGTATCTTTAAAAGTTGTAAAGAAACCTGCACCTTGAGGAAAGACAACTTCCCAGTTCATAAAGCTTAAATTTCCAGCTGTATAATTATCTGAAGTTGCTTGGTCGTCTAATTCTACGTCAGCACCAGAAGCAAAACCCACAGCGTATACATTATTAATAGCCCCTTGTGCATTATCTCTGAAGTCTGCATATTCACGGTTACCGCTTACGCCGTCAATAATTTCTGAGTTATCTCCAAACATCGTTAAATTGTTTAGAGTAAAAGCACCTTGAAGTGAACCTTCAGGTCCATCAATTTCAAGGGCGTGGTCTGAAATATTTTCTTGAATAGTGACAGCATTAGTTATTGTACCAGTGTAAGCTTGATCGATATCAAGTGCATCATCACCAACCCCCCAAACTAAAAGATTTGAAGCGTCTACTGTCCCACCAAAAAACTCGATACCATCATCAACATTAGCAACAACTTCGATGTGATCTACGATAGTGCCATTACCAACTCCGCCAAGCGTTAATCCATTAATTTCATTATCAGAACCTATAATCGCACCGCCATGTCTAATAGAAATGTAGCGTAAAATTCCTGAGCTATCTGATGAATTTGATCCACCATAATCACCTGGTTCAGTAGCTGGCAGCCCTTCGATCTGAACAGATTGAGCATCACCTGAAAATGAACCCGGTGCGTTACCTAACACAAGTACACCGCCCCATAAACCGCGATCGTTCACATCCAAGTTAGTTCCTGAAGTTTGGCCCACTTCAATATTATCGGCTGAAGATGTGAATATAATTGGCTCACTAGCAGACCCATCAGCAATCAACGTAGCGTCTTGCGCAACAATTAAAGCCGATGCATTAGACCCTGTAGATTGTTGTCCTTTAATAATTGTTCCTGCTTCAATAGTAAGAGTCACCCCTTCAGTCACATATACTTTTCCGTCTAACTCCCAGATTCTATCGTTAGTCCATGTTGTATTTTCAATAATATTACCAGAAATCACCTCATTGTCTGGAGCTGGATTTGTAGGAGATACTGTATCATCATCACTACAAGAAGCGAACAACAAAATGTTCATGAATAAAACTGAGTAAATTAACTTTTTCATTGTGTTATGTTTATTAATAGTTTGATGACAAATCTATCTGAGTTGTACTTTATACTTGTTAACCTAATGTTACCAAATATTGAATCAATCTTTATGAAATCGACTAGAGCATAAGATTAGATTAACCTTAAAACTGACAGCCACTACAAATACAAAGCTTAAAAGAAATCTACAAGGGGAAAACTGCTATTATGTTGGATTTAATTAATAATAAAAATTCTTTTATTAATAATTGTTATATTTGAAACTAACCACTTAAAAATTATTTTATGAAAAAAATTACTTTATTATTATCTTTATTCGTTTCGATAATTGGCTTTAGCCAAGTTATTAACGAAGTAGATGCAGATCAAGCTGGAACTGACTCAGCTGAATTTGTGGAACTTTCCTGGACACCAAACACAGCTTTAGATGGGCTTGTTGTAGTGATGTTTAACGGCAGTGATGATCAAAGTTACGCTGCATACGATTTAGATGGCTTTAACACCGATGCAAACGGGCTTTTTGTATTAGGTAATACTGGCGTTAATAATGCAGAAATCACACTACCAAGTAACGGTTTGCAAAACGGAGCAGACGCTGTTGCACTATATACAGGTAACGAATCTGACTTCCCTAACGACACACCACTAACCACGACTAATCTTTTATCGGCGTTGGTATATGGCACCAATGATGGTGATGATACCGACCTTTTAACTGGCTTGAATGAAACTATTCAATATAATGATACTGAGAGTGAGTCTATTCAAAGACAAGCCGACGATAGTTTCTTGAATGCAGTACCAACACCTGGTAGTCCTAACTCCTCACAAAGTTGTGATTTTACGATTGAGAACGTAGATACAATTTGTGACAATATCACTTCTGGACAAGACACTTACACGACAACCATTCAATATTCTGGCGGTGGCAACGACACTTTTACAGTCACCTCAACTGAAGGCAGCATTGATCTGAGTGCTGGAGACCCAACAACAGACGCAACGGGAACTATAACCATTACAGGTGTTACAGAAAATGTAGACTTTACTGTTAATATTTCTAATACTGGAGTTTGTGACGAGGATATTCAAATTTTTAGTCCAGATTGTGAACCTACAATTGATTTACCGATTTATGAAGCTTTTGATTATGCGACTAATCCTGATGTCACAAGTGTATCTGATTGGGAAAACTTTAGCGGCTCTGGAAATACTGTAGAAGTTATAGAGGATAATTTAACATATACAGGAATAAGTGCGTCTTCTGGAAATGCCATTACAATTGAAGGTGGTGGTGATGATATAGAACGAGAGTTTACGACAGTTTCTTCTGGGGAGGTCTTTGCCTCATTCATGATTAAAGTTAATGACTTATCTAATTTAACGAATAACACGCAAGGTGGCTATTTTGCATTATTTGGAAATTTTGATACCCGTTTATGGATTCGCCCTGTGACAGACACAACTTATGATATCGCATACACAAACGCTAGCAGTGCCACAGTCTTTACAACCACCCAATACAATACAGGAGACGTTGTGTTTATTGTGATAAGCTATAACACAGATAATGGAGACCTTCAAGCCTGGATAAACCCTTCTGAAACCGATTTTGGTGGAATTGCACCAACAGCTATTCTCACAGACACTGACAGTAGTCCTGGAAGTATAAATCGCTTTGGGTTACGACAAGACTCGACCGGCGAAACACCATTATTAACTTTTGATGAATTAAGATTAGGGACAACTTGGGATGAAGTTACTCCAACAACATTAGCCAATACAAACTTTGTAGAAAATAACTTCAAGTTATACCCTAACCCTTCAAAAGGTGAAATATTAAAGATTTCATCAAACTTTGATACTAATTATAACGTTAGCATTTACAATATGCTAGGAAAAAAAGTTTTAGCTCAAACAGTAAAATCTTCAGCTGAACTAAATATTTCGAATTTACAATCTGGCGTTTATTTGGTCAAATTAACCCAAGGAGACCAAATTTTGACAAAAAAATTAATCATCCAATAACCTCCCATAAAAGCTAACATTTTTAAAGCGCCTCTACATGAGGCGCTTTTTTTTAATATTAAGTTATGGTAAAGTCTGATGATTATCATTTTAGAAATGAATGAAATTCATATTTTTGCTTTAAATTCAAAATTTACACAATGAAAAAAATTACTTTTTTAGTAGCGTTCTTATTTAGCGCTTTAAGTTTTTCGCAGTCACCAATCATAACAATGATATCGGATGGAGATTGTTCAGGAGGAAACCCAAAAGTTTTAGAAATTTATGCTGACGGTACAGTTGATTTTTCAAATTATTCTCTAGAAATACAGACTAATGCCAACTCAACTTGGGGAAACACACTCAATTTAGCTGATTTAGGCGTTATTACAGACGGCTTTGTTTACGTGCATAAAGATGATGCCTCATTCGCAACAGAATATCCATCAGCTACAAATGTTTTAACAACAACATCAAGCGCCTTAAACTTTAATGGCGATGATAGAATTAGAATTATAGAGGATGCTACATTAAGTGTCATTGATCAATACGGAGCTGAAGCTACTGATGGATCAGGAGAAGCATGGGAATATAAGGATGGCTATGCTAAACGTTCAAATGGAACTGGACCAGATGCAGGCTTTTTTGCTGGTAACTGGACTTTTTTCAATGGAGCATTAGATGGCGAAGGTACTTGCCAAGAAGGCACTGCTTTTGAAACGATTATTGGATTAGGAACTTTTACATCTTCTGGTGGATCTAATAATCCGGTGGTTGCGATAAGTTCTCCAGCAGATACAAGCATCCTAGCGCCAGGAACATCTTCTGTTGATATTGAATTTGCAGGCCAAAACTTACCAAATGATGCAACTTTTAGTGTAACTGTTAATGGTAATACTACAACAAATGCTACAAGCCCTTTTACGATTAATACAACCAACGGTACTACATACAATGTTACGGTTGATGTTGTTTCAGGTGGTGGCAGCGTTGCTAATGATCAAATTTCGTTTAGCGTTGGTGATGCTACTCAGGTAGCTGATATTGCAGCTTTAAGAGCTGGCGCTGAAGATGGTACATTTTACCAAGTTACTGGTGAAGCTGTCATTACTTATCAACAAGGATTTAGAAACCAAAAATATGTCCAAGATGCTTCAGGTGCCATTTTAATTGATGATACTGCTGGTAACATTTCTACGTCTTACAATGTAGGTGATGGATTAACTGGCTTGGTAGGTACTTTGTCATCATTCAACGGAATGCTTCAATTTGTCCCTGCTGGTGACACTGGAGCAGCTACTTCAACTGGCAACACAGTGAATCCTCAAATTTTAACTATTTCTGAATTCAATACTAACTTCGAAAATTATGAAGCTGAATTAGTGGCATTTGAAGATGTAACGTTTCCAACTGCTGATGGTGTAATTACATTTGATAATGGAGTTACTTACCCTATTTTAGATGCTGGTCAAAATGCAACCTTAGTTGAAGCCTTATTCAACCTTGAGTATACTGGCGATATTGTTCCAACAAATGCTGTAAATATTGTTGGTTTAGCTGGCGAAGAAAATAATGGTGAGTATAGAATTTACCCAAGAGATAACGATATTGACGTTACCTTAAGCAACACCAATTTCACCAATGAAAGCATTAGCATTTATCCTAACCCAACAAAAGGTGGAATTGTTAACATTTCTATTGTTGATGGCGCCGAGTTCGACGTTGATGTTTACAGTATCTTAGGTAAGCAAGTTTTATCACAAACAGCTCAAGACACTGCTCGATTAAACACATCTAGTTTACAATCGGGTGTTTACTTAGTGAAAATTACTCAGAACAACCAAAGCTTAACTAAAAAGCTTGTGGTTCAATAAACACCTAAAAGATTAGTATCTTTGCAAAAGCACCTCATGATGAGGTGCTTTTTTTAGTTATGATGAAAACTTTAGAAGCGCAAATATTTAAGATTAAATCAAAAAAAGATTTTGAGCAAACAGCCCTTGACGTGTTTAATTATCAATACGATACAAATCCTGTTTATCAAGAGTTTTGCCAGCATTTTATAAGCTATCCTTCTCAAGTCAATCAACTACATGACATCCCTTTTTTGCCAATTGAATTATTTAAAAGCCATAGGATTAACACGCAATCCAGCTTTGAAAAAATATTTTTAAGCAGTGGTACGACAGGACAAAAACAAAGTAAACATTATGTGTTCAGCTTAGAGCTCTATCAAAAAAGCTACTTATCTAACTTTAAATACTTTTACGGCAATCCTGAAGAGTATATTATACTAGCGCTTTTACCCTCCTATTTAGAACGTGAAGGCTCTTCTCTGGTCTACATGGTAAAAGACTTAATACATCGATCAAAACATTTTGAAAGTGGATTTTACCTAGACAACTTAGACGAGCTTGTATCGACTTTAAATGCACTTCGAAAAAGTTCCAAAAAAATACTCTTGATTGGAGTCAGTTTTGCCTTACTAGATTTAGCAGAAGCCTATAATTTAGATCTTAGCCATTGCACAATTATGGAAACAGGTGGCATGAAAGGAAGACGTAAAGAATTAATTAGGAGTGAATTGCATCAAATTTTAAGTAATGCATTTAAGGTTTCGAGCATTCACAGCGAATATGGCATGACCGAACTGCTATCCCAGGCCTATAGTACAGGTAAGGGAATTTTTAAATGCCCGCCACAATTAGATTTGTTAATTAGAGATTCTGAAGATCCTCTATCTTATTTGCCTCTAGGGAAAACTGGTGGCATAAATATCATTGACCTAACCAACCTCTATTCCTGTAGTTTTATTGCAACAAAAGATTTAGGTAAGCAACAATCACAAGACGAATTTGAAATTCTAGGGCGATTTGACCACAGCGATATTAGAGGGTGCAACTTGATGGCTGTATAACTCATTTTCAAACGAAATACGGGGCATTGACAGACATTATTAATAGCAATAATTAAATACTTAAAACAATTTTTTTAATTTTTTTTCAAAAATCCCTTGCTAAAATTGATTTTAGGCCTATATTTGTATCAGATGAAGTTTTTTCATAATAGATTGGTTAGTTAAGTTAAAGCCCTCAATTTTGAGGGCTTTAATGTTTTTAAGCCACAACTAAAATGTAATTTTGTTTCTTTCCTTTACTAATTAACACATATTTTTTGTTCAAAAGATCTTTTGTATTAATGCTATAAGTATCTGTTACTTTTTCTTTATTAATAGCAATTGCATTTTGTTTAAGGGAACGCCTGGCTTCACCTTTTGAGTTTAAGAATTGAGTGTGTGTGGTTAAAGCTTCAACAACATCTAAACCATTACACAACTCATCTCTATTAACTTCAGCAGTAGGCACACCTTCGAAAACATCTAA
This sequence comes from Psychroflexus sp., assembly GCA_965656295.1. GTDB lineage: Bacteria > Bacteroidota > Bacteroidia > Flavobacteriales > Flavobacteriaceae > Psychroflexus. Next base: position 44,647 of record CBFHKB010000003.1, on the reverse strand, counting down.
AAATGTTTGTTCATCTATGGCGCTTAAATCTTCGGCAGTAGATTTGCCAAACAAAATCTGACTTGCTTTTTCTGCTTTGGTGAGTTGTTCTTGACCATGAACACTCATCGTAATATCTTCAGCTAAAGTTCTTTGCAATACTCTCTGATGAGGAGCTTCCTGATGGGCCGCAATAAGTGCATCAATTTCAGATTTAGATCTAAAGGTGAATATTTTAATAAATTTTTGAGCATCATCATCACTTGTGTTTAACCAAAACTGGTAAAATTTAAAAGGCGACGTTTTCTTTGGGTCTAGCCAGATATTTCCAGCGGCAGTTTTACCAAATTTAGATCCATCTGCTTTGGTAATTAAAGGGCATGTTAAGGCAAAACCCTTACCTTGCTCAATACGCCTTACAAGCTCGGTACCTGTAGTAATGTTTCCCCATTGGTCACTGCCTCCCATTTGCAAGGTACAATCAAGCGTTCTATAAAGATGAAGAAAGTCATAGCCTTGAACAAGTTGATAGGTGAACTCTGTAAAACTCATCCCTTCTTTAGACTCTGCAGATAGCCGTTTTTTAACCGAATCTTTAGCCATCATATAATTCACTGTAATATGCTTACCCACATCACGAATAAAATCAATAAAACTAAAAGATTTCATCCAATCGTAATTATTGACTAAAACAGCTGCATTAGAAGCCTCACTCGTAAAGTCTAAAAACTTTTCTAATTGTTGTTTAATTGCATTTTGATTATGCTTTAAGGTCTCTTCATCTAATAAATTACGCTCTTGTGATTTACCTGAAGGATCTCCAATCATACCGGTTGCACCTCCAATCAGGGCAATTGGCTTGTGACCTGCTAATTGAAAATGTTTAAGCAACATTACGCCTACTAGGTGGCCAACGTGAAGAGAGTCTGCCGTTGGATCAATACCAACATAAGATGCTCTTTGCCCTTGGTTGAGGTGTTCCTGTGTACCAGGCATCACATCATGTACCATTCCTCGCCAAGTTACTTCATTTATAAAATCTTTTTTCATCTCCTAAAAATTTCCTACAAAGATATCATTATGAAGCTTTTTTCCTACAAGCTCAGTATATTTACATTATGAATTTAATTACAGGCGCAACGGGTTTTTTAGGATCGCATTTAACCGCTTATATACTTCAACAACAGCAAGATTGTATTGCATTATATCGAAGTGAAAAAAAGCGAGAGCATACGCTGAAACTCATACAAAGTTATTATGACATTCCTAAAGATACCTTAAATAAGCATTTAACATGGCAAAATGTTGACATTTTAAATATCCCTGCATTAACTGAAGTATTTGAAAATTGTACAATTTCAAAAGTATATCACTGTGCTGGTATGATTAGCAATGCACCAAGTGAATATAACATGTTAAGAAAAGTAAATATTGAAGGAACAGCCAATATTGTAAACCTAAGTTTAGATTATAAGGTTGACAAGCTTTGCCATGTTAGCAGTATCGCAACCTTGAGCTCAAGTCCTAATGAAGAGCAAATTGATGAACGAATTACTATTTCTGAACATGATAAAAATAATGCGTATGCCATTGCAAAATATGGTGCAGAACGCGAAGCTTGGCGAGGATCTCAGGAAGGTTTAAACGTCGTGATTGTTAACCCTGGTGTTATTTTAGGTCATGGGGGATTTCAAGGTGGTAGCTCGAAAATTATTGATACTTACAGTCGAGGGTTTCCTTTTTACTTAGAAAAAATAACCGGCTTTATTGGCGTAGAAGATTGTATTGTTATCATGTTTCAACTTATGCAAAGTGACGCTAAAAACGAGCGCTACGTATTAGTTTCTGAAAATTTAAGCTTCAAAGATCTGGCTATTAGGATAGCTCATGAATTTAAAGCAAAGCCTCCTAGATTTAAACTGACTAAACTTCATCTTAGTTTAGTGTGGCTAGGCAGTCTTATTATGCAGATACTTGGAAGAAAAAGAGCAATGACCAGAGATTTAATTACTTCTCTATTTAAAGACCACAGCTACAACCATCAAAAAATTAAATCTACTTTAGATTATGAGTTTTCACCTATCAATGAGGTGATTAAAGCTACAAAAGCCAAACACACACTCTAAGGTTTAGTTTTTCCTAAGATTTTTTCGACTTACGGAATCCTGGAGACTTAAATTTTTATTGATATTTTTTACTTTTAAGCTATCCTGAATTTTCGCAAGCGAGTCAACTCTTACTTTTTTAGCTTCAAGCCTTGACTTAATGGTATCGTAGATTTCTAAATTATCACTAAACTGTAAGTTATAGTATTCAAGATTTTGTCGTAAACTGAGGCTGTCAACCTTATACTTTGATGTAATAAAACTATAAACCTGGATATTGTTTAATTGTAAGGGTTTCTTTGAGCTGGTTTTCGCAGCGTCTAAAATCATCATATCCTCAACAATAAGCATCATTTCTTCCTTATCTATGAGCCGATCAGGCTTCTCAACCTGGTAACTATCTTGACAAGCTAAAACTGTAAGCATTGTAAAAAACACTAGGCTACAATTAATGCTTAAACGTAATTTGTTGACCGGCTTCTTCATTATTAAATTTAAAGTTATTGTATACCAACCTCCCATTTACAAACGTATGTGAAATTCTTGATTTAAATGATTTTCCCATGAATGGAGACCAACCACATTTATAAAATATATTATCTTCATTTACAGTCCAAGGGGCATTAGGATTTACTAATACCAAGTCGGCAAAATATCCTTTTTTAATGAAGCCTCTTTGTTCAACATCAAATAATAAAGCAGGGTTATGACACGACTTTTGTACAATTTGTTCGACACTAATTTTACCTTGATGATAGGCCTCAAAAAGCGCTGGCAAAGCATGTTGAACTAATGGGCCACCACTTGGTGCTTTGGTGTAAGTTTGATTTTTTTCTTCAAGTGTATGTGGTGCATGGTCTGTAGCAATTACATCTATTTTACCTTGATTCAAGGCTTCCCATAAAGCATCGCGATCTTTAGCTGTTTTTACCGCTGGGTTCCATTTAATGTGAGTTCCTTTTTCGGCGTAGTCTTCATCAGAAAACCATAAGTGATGTAAACAAACCTCAGCAGTTATTTTTTTCTTGCTAAGCGGCTTTTTATGTTCAAAAAGAGCCATTTCTTTAGCTGTTGAAAGATGAAAGACATGAAGCCTAGCACCAGTCTTTTTAGCTAATTTGACAGCTTTAGATGATGATAAGTAACAAGCCTCTTCACTTCGAATGTTGGGGTGCTCTCTAATTGGAATATCCTCTCCATACTTTTCTTTAGCTGCCTTTAAATTGGTGGTTATGGTGGCCTCATCTTCGCAATGCGCACATATTACTAATGGAGACGTTTTAAATATTTGTTCTAAAACCTGTTCATCATCAACCAACATATTCCCTGTAGAAGAACCCAAAAACAATTTTAGCGCAGGTGTGATTTTAGGATCTATATTTTTTATTTCCTCTAGGTTATCATTAGTTCCACCAAACATAAAAGCGTAATTAGCAAAACTATTGTCTTGAGCCATCGCACATTTTTGCTTAAAAAGATCTTGCGAAGTGGTTTGTGGATTAGTATTTGGCATCTCAAAATAAGAGGTAATACCACCAGCTACTGCTGCTCTTGATCCTGTTAAAATAGTTTCTTTATGAGTGAGTCCAGGTTCTCTAAAATGTACTTGGTCATCTATCAAACCAGGCATTAAAAAGCTGCCTTCAGCATCAATAACAGTAGTGTTACTTGATTTCACACTAATTGAAGTATCTATATCGGCAATCATACCATCTTTGATTAAAAGATCACCTTCAATAATCTTTCCTTCATTTACAATTTTGGCATGTTTAATTAAGTATTCCATTATAATTTTCCAAAAAATTGGGTTAATCTCATTTTTACAATTCCAAAAACAGCTTCAGTAATAATCTTACTACTCATTTTAGAAGTGCCTTTAGTTCTATCGGTGAAAATAATAGGAATCTCTACTATAGAAAATCCTTTATGATAAGCTTTATATTTCATTTCAATTTGAAAAGCATACCCTATGAATTTAATTTTTTTTAAGTCGATTTGTCTTAAAACTTCTATTCTAAAACAAGTAAAACCTGCTGTAGTATCTTCAAAAGGCATACCCGTTATAAACTTCACATATTTTGAGGCAAACCAGGACAATAGTACGCGCTTCATAGGCCAATTTACAACATTTACACCTGTAATGTATCTTGATCCTACGGCCACGTCTACACCTTCACTTTCACAAGTTTTCGAAAGTCGCTCAAGATCTTTAGGGTTGTGAGAAAAATCAGCATCAATCTGAAAAACATAATCAAACTCATGTTTAATAGCCCAAATAAAACCATGAATATAAGCCCTACCTAAACCTTCTTTTTCAGCTCTAGTTGCTAAATGTAAATTACTGTAAGTTCTTTTTAGTTCTTCAACTTTTCTCGATGTTCCATCAGGCGAATTATCATCTACAACTAAGATTGAAAATTCTGTCGGTAGCGAAAATATAGCCGTGATTATATCTGAAATATTTTCAATTTCATTATAAGTTGGTATAATTACTAAACGCTTAGCCATACAGTTTGCAAATGTAAGTAATTTGTAAGCATAGATATGCTTGAAACCATCAATTAGTTTAATTTTGTATTTAGTGTGGAAATTACAATAAGACCATTTTTAAACCAGGAGATTTTAATCTACAGCCTTATACTTATAAGTCTGTACGTGGTGTTTTTAATGCAAATTAGTTGGCAGCAGGTTCAGTTATTCTTTAAGTTAGATTTATTAAAATCTTACTTAGCAGAAAAAACAAGGCTTAAGTTTAGCTTTAACTCTACTGATTTAGCGCTGCTAATCTTAGCTCTATTTTGCAGTTGCATTGTAGCCATACATTTTAACATGCAATGGTCTGTCGCTAAAAGTTTAAAAGTAATTGGAGTTGGATTTGCTATAATTGGTATTAAATTATTTAGTGAGTATTTAATTGGGCATATGATTGGTTTTAGTCGAACTGCTAAACTCATTGTATTTTCAAAATTGATGAGCCTGATTTATACTTCGATTATTTTTTTCTTGATTTACACCTTTATAGTCTTAAATGTTGAAATTAGCGAAATACTACTTTTCATTTTAATAGGAACATTAGCACTCTTAAACCTTATTATTATTGGTATTCAGGTAAATAAAAACAGAAGTGACATCTCTTCCCATTGGTTTTATTTTATTTTGTACATTTGCAGCCTTGAAATAGCACCTATTATTATTGGCCTAAATTGGTATAGGCTATAAGTGTTTCAAATTCGAAAACCATGAAAGTTAAGACCATTCTAATATCTCAACCAGAACCGAAAGTTGAAAATTCACCCTACGCCGAACTAGAACATAAACTTAAGGTTAACATAGATTTTATACCATTTATTCATGTTGAAGGTGTTGACACAAAGGAAGTGCGACAACAAAAAATTGATCTCAACAATTTTAGTGCTATTATTTTAACAAGTCGAAACGCTGTTGACAACTACTTTAGAATCGCTGAAGAAATGCGTTTTAAGATCCCGGATACGATGAAGTATTTTTGCCAAAGCGAAGCTGTTGCCTACTATCTTCAAAAATACGTAGTTTACCGAAAGCGTAAAATTTACGTTGGAAAACGAAACTTTCAAGATTTAACCGCTTTTATCAAAAAACATAAAGATGAGAAGTTTTTACTTCCATCCTCAGACATCCTAAAACCCATTATACCTCAGCAATTAGACAAACTAGGAATAGACTGGAAGCGTGGGATCTTTTACAAAACTGTTGTGAGTGATTTGTCTCACCTTAAAGAGGTATTTTATGATGTAGTAGTCTTTTTTAGCCCAAGTGGTATTAAATCATTATTTGAGAATTTTCCAGATTTTGAACAAAAGAACACCCGAATTGCTACTTTTGGAAAAACCACTTTAAAAGCTGCTAAAGAAAAAGGGTTAAACGTTGAAATTAAAGCGCCTTCACCTGAAGCGCCTTCAATGACAATGGCCATAGAGAATTATGTGAATGCCATCAATAAAAAAGCCGATAAATAATATCGGCTTTTTTATTGGTCTATTTTAATCCTTTACTATTTCAAAGGTCCTCCAGCAATAATCTCGCTATTAGCATAGTCCTCAAATTTCTTGAAGTTATCTTTAAACGAATTAGCGAGCTTCATTGCTTTTTCATCATAAGCCACTTTATCTTCCCAAGTATCACGCGGGCTTAAGACTTGATCTGGTACATTTGGGCATTTGGTCGGCATGTGTAAGCCAAAAATATCGTGTTGTTGAAATTTAACACCGTCTAGCAAACCTTCTAAAGCAGACGAAATCATTTCTCTTGTGTAGTTCAATTTCATACGACTACCCGTTCCGTAAGGTCCACCTGTCCAACCAGTATTAATAAGCCAAACATTTACACCTGCTTCACGCATTTTATCGCTTAACATTTCAGCATATCTTGTTGGATGTAAGGGCATGAATGGCGCTCCAAAACAAGCTGAGAAGCTAGGTACAGGTTCATCTATTCCTGCTTCGGTTCCTGCTACTTTCGCTGTGTACCCACTTATAAAATGGTAAGCTGCTTGCCCAGGAGTAAGTTTACTAATTGGAGGCAGTACGCCAAATGCATCTGCTGTTAAAAAGAAAATATTTTTAGGATTTTCGCCTACTGAGGGTTTTTTTATATTATCAATATGATAGATAGGATAACTTACACGTGTATTTTGAGTAATTGAAGCATCTTTATAATCGACTTCTCCTTTGTTAATAACAACATTTTCAAGGATAGCTCCTGGTTTAATCGCTCTAAAGATATCTGGTTCTTTTTCTTCAGTCAAATCTATAACCTTAGCATAACAGCCTCCTTCAAAGTTAAACACTGTATTTTCATTAGTCCAACCGTGTTCATCATCTCCAATTAAATAACGTTCTGGGTCTGCAGACAAGGTTGTTTTTCCTGTTCCTGAAAGCCCAAAGAAAATAGCTGTATCACCATCTTTACCAACATTAGCAGAGCAATGCATTGGCAAAGTATTTTTCATCACTGGTAAAATAAAATTAAGGGCCGAAAAGATACCTTTTTTAATCTCACCAGTATAGCCTGTACCACCAACTAGAGCAATTTTTTTAGTGAAGTTTAAGATAGCAAAATTATGAGCTCTAGTGCCATCAACCTCAGGGTTAGCTTTAAATCCTGGTGCATTAACCACGGTCCATTCTGGTGTAAAGTCTTCTAGCTCTTTCTCGGTAGGCCTTAAAAACATATTATACGTAAACATGTTACTCCATGGCAGCTCGTTAATATGCCTGATATTTACTTTATAGTTTTCATCGGCACAGGCAAAATTATCACGAACATAAAGTTCTTTGTCTGATAAATACGCAACTACTTTATCATATAACTTATCAAATTTATCAGCATCAAATGGAATGTTAATATCTCCCCACCAAACGTCATCTTTAGTAATCTCATCTTTAACAATAAAACGGTCTTTAGGTGAGCGTCCCGTAAATTCGCCAGTATTAATGGCTAAGGCTCCAGAATTTACAGTTTGGCCAAGCCCTTTACGTACGGTTATGTCATGAAGTTCCTCTGGCGTGAGTTGATAATTAATTCGGTTAGAATGAATGCCATAAGATGTTAACGAAATCGATTTCGTAACTTTTTCTTTGTTTTGCATAATTAAGATGTGTTATGTCATTAGGCAAACAAATTTAAACACTTATTTTGAAACTAAATTGATTTAAGTCAACTTTATGAGGATTTCTTGAGAACTAAATATGCGACAAAAAACCACGTGAAAATTAACAGCGAACCGCCTATTGGCGTAATTAAAGCTACTTTGGTAAAATCAAAGACAGTAAGTGAATTGGTAGATAATCCATAGATGGAACCCGAAAAAAACAATACCCCAATTAAACTACTAAAAAATACTGCGCTAATATGTTTAGGACTTAAATGACTTAAAAAACTGATACCTATTAAAAAAAGTGCCTGATACATTTGATAACGAGCTCCAGTTTCAAAAGTAAGTAAGGCCTCGGGAGATAATTTTGATTCCAGTCCATGGCTTGCAAATGCGCCAAAAATAATTGAAAAACCACCTAAAATTAGTCCCAATACCAAAAGCTTTTTATGCATCACTATTTAATTTATTTGAATTTATTTACATTCGTGCGACGCAAAATTAAGAATTACTAAATTATTCACACTATGACTAAGATATTAATAATAGGTGCCGGAAAATCAACTTCAGCTTTGGTTAGGTACCTCAATTATAAATCTAAAAATTATAATCTACATATAACCATTGCCGATAAAGATTTTAAGACTGCAAAAAATGCAGCACATTACGATTCAACTTCTGCCTTAGAGCTTGATATTTTTAATACATCTGCTCGTCAAGATGCTATTCAAAACTCAGACTTTGTAGTTTCTATGTTGCCTGCTCGTTTTCATATTGAAGTAGCTAAAGACTGTATAAAATTCAGTAAAAATTTAGCTACAGCTTCTTATGTTTCGCCAGAAATGGCTGAACTTGATCAAGAAGTAAAAGCTAAAGGCTTGTGCTTTATGAACGAAATTGGGGTAGATCCCGGTATAGACCATATGAGCGCCATGAAGGTAATTGATGACATTAGAGAAAAAGGCGGCAAAATGCTCTTATTTGAATCGTTTACTGGCGGTTTAGTAGCACCTGAAAGTGACGACAATTTATGGCATTATAAATTCACATGGAACCCCCGAAATGTAGTTGTTGCTGGACAAGGTGGCGCTGCTAAATTTATACAAGAAGGGAAATACAAATACATTCCTTACCAACGTTTATTTAGACGTACCGAATTTTTGGAGGTCCCAGGATATGGAAGATTTGAAGGTTTAGCTAACCGAAACTCTCTCGCCTACAGAGATGTCTATGGTTTACAAGATATCCCTACGCTTTATCGGGGTACATTGAGACGAGTTGGTTTTAGTAAAGCATGGAATATTTTTGTGCAATTAGGGATGACTGATGACACTTATGTGCTGGATGACTCTGAACATATGACTTACCGTGAGTTTGTAAATGCGTTTTTGCCTTACTCTCCAACAGATTCTGTAGAATTGAAGCTAAGGCATGCTTTAAAAATTGATCAAGACGATTTAATTTGGGACAAATTACTAGAATTAGATTTGTTTAATTCAAAAAAGACTATTGGAATTAAAGAGGCGACACCAGCCAAAGCCTTACAGAAAATCTTAGAAGAAAAATGGTCGCTACAACCTGATGATAAAGATATGATTGTCATGTATCATAAATTTGGTTTTGAGTTAGATGGAAAAAAACAACAAATAGACTCCACTATGGTGAGTATTGGTGAAGACCAAACCTATACAGCAATGGCCAGAACAGTTGGCTTACCTCTAGGTATAGCTGTTGTTAAAATGATTACTGGGGATATTTCTAAAAAAGGGGTTTTAAGGCCTATACATCCCGAAATTTATAATCCTATTTTAGAGGAATTAGAAACTTATGACATTAAATTTACTGAAACTAAACGGCCATTTTTAGGTTATAATCCAGATCAATTATAAAATTTAACACTGCTTCAACAAAAGTAGCGCCTTTAATCTTATAGATTTATATAAAAACAACTAAATTGAGAAAATTAATATTACTGTTACTTATTCCTTTTGTAAGCATAAGCCAAAACTCTTTAGAACAGATTAATACGTATTTAGAGCGTTATACTAAAGACTATAATTTTGAATTACAAGATCTTAATAATTTGACTATTGATAGTCAACATTATTCAGAAAGTTTAAATAGCGATCTTTATTACATGCAGCAAAATTACAACGGTATACCTGTTTATAACGCTATTGGTAATTTTGTTTTGAAAGATAATCGTGTTATTAGATTTAATCACAGTTTTGAAAACAAACTAGAGGAACGCATCAATTCAACTTTAGCTCAAATCACGCCCATTGAAGCCGTTAATCAAGCTATTACAACTTTAAATATTGATGCTAATTTGAGTCAAACTCAAGTCATTTCAGCCAGAAATACTCAAGAATTTATACTTAAAAATCCTACCGCTTCAAATCAAAAGATAAATGTTAAACTAATGTTTGTCCCAATACAAAATGAATTGAAGCTAGCTTGGGATGTAACGCTTTACGAAAAAACAACTCAACATTGGTGGAGCGCGCGAATTGATGCATTAAGTGGTGCTCTAATTAATGCTAACGATTGGCTGTTAAGTTGCAATTTTGAAGATCACAAACACCAAATCAAATCAGAAGATGCTCCTCATACGTACAACCTATTAAACGCGTCTTCTGATACCGGAAATTACAGAGCCTACCCTATTCCTGTAGAGTCGCCAAATCATGGCAATAGAAGTTTATTAAGCAATACAACTAATGCCGCTTCTCCTTTTGGCTGGCATGATACTAATGCCAGCATTGGTCCTGAATTTACCATCACTAGAGGAAACAATGTTTATGCGCAAGAAGATCGAAATGGAAATGATGGCTTTGGCTACTCACCCGAAGGAGGCGACCAATTGAACTTTGATTTTAGTCAAGATTTGAATTTACCACCAGCAGCTTATCAAGATGCTTCAATCACGAATCTATTTGTTTGGAATAATCTTATGCATGATGTGTGGTATAATTACGGTTTTGATGAAGGCGCTGGTAATTTTCAAGAAACAAATTATAATTCAGCAGGATTTGGAGGTAATGATTTTGTATTTGCCGACGCACAAGATGGAAGTGGCTTAAATAATGCCAATTTCGGGACGCCACCTGACGGATTTAATCCTAGAATGCAAATGTTTTTATGGTCACCCGCTGGTCAACCTAATCCGCCATTAAGCATCAACACCTTAGGGGACTTACAAGGTGATTATCTATCCCTACCAGCAGCATTTGGTCCAGAAATACCAACAACACCTATTATTAGCGACCTAGTTCTTGTAGAAGACGCCGATGCTACCCAAGATATAAACGATGCCTGCGACCCCTTAACTAATAGTAATTTAATTACGGGCAAAATAGCTGTTATTAGACGTGGTTCATGTGCCTTCGTGCAAAAAATTGAACGTGCACAAAATTCCGGAGCAGTTGCTGTAATTATGGTTAATAATGTATTAGGTAATCCTATTGTGATGGGCGGAGATTCAAACACAATCACTATACCGTCGTTAATGGTCAGTTTAGAAGATGGAGAAGCAATCATTAATGCCTTAAACGCTGGGATAAGCCTTAATGCTACGATTGTAAACAATGGCCCTTACGAAATTGATGGTAGTTTTGATAATGTCATTATAGCACATGAATATGGTCATGGTATTTCAACACGTTTAACCGGCGGAAAAAATCAAGCTAATTGCTTGTTTAATGAGGAACAAATGGGTGAAGGCTGGAGCGATTGGATGGGAATGATGATGACGATTGAAGCTGGCGATTTAGGTGAAGATGGTCGAGGGATTGGAACCTTTGCTGTAAGCCAACCTATAGATGGTAATGGTATTAGACCTTTTAGATACTCAACCGATACGACCACCAATCCATCGACCTATGATTTAACAAACAATCCTGGTCTTTCTGTTCCACATGGTGTTGGTTTTGTTTGGTCTACCATACTTTGGGATTTAACTTGGGCATTTATAGATGAGTATGGCTTCGATGCAGATTTATATAATGGTACTGGCGGTAACAACAAAATAATGCAATTAGTAATAGATGGCATGAAACTGCAAGCCTGCGAACCTGGCTTTATAGATGGACGTGATGCCATTCTTCAGGCAGATCAAATTGCCAATAACGGACAAAATCAATGTCTAATTTGGGAAGTGTTTGCATCTAGAGGTTTAGGTTTTAGTGCAACACAAGGCGAATCTATCAATAGGTTTGATCAAACTGAAGCTTTTGATTTACCACCATCTAGTATCTTAAATTGCGCTTTAACTACTGAAATTTTTGAAAATAGAAATGTGCTTTTATACCCTAATCCAGCTAAATTAAATTTTACCATTAATTTCAAAAACAACATCAATACAAACGATGTACAACTTAAAATTTATAACCTTAACGGACAGTTAATCAAAGAGACGGCTTTAAATAGTAACCGTACCGTAAATATTGAAGGCTTTAAACCTGGCGTTTATATGGTTAAATTGATCTCAACAGACCAAAGCCTAACAAAAAAACTAATTGTTAAATAAATTTATCCCTTATTTTTTTACTAAGTTGGTGATTTTTAAAATTTAAACTCACCAACTTTTTTATATGCTAAAAGTTAATAAGATATCATTTAATTATCCTAATCACATAGGTTTTAAACACATTACCTTATCCCTATCAAAAGGGGAAGTACTAGCTGTTATAGGTGAAAGTGGGTGTGGAAAAAGCACATTACTAAAATCAATTTATGGTTTAAACGACCTAAGTGAAGGAAAAGTGAGTTGGAACAGTGAGCTTATTAAAGGACCAAGCGAGCAACTTGTTCCTGGCTATAAAAATTTCAAATTTCTTGATCAAGAATTCGATTTAATGCCTTACACAAGTGTAACCGAAAATCTTTCGAAGTTCTTATCAAGACAAACGCCCCAAAAAAATAAGGAAACAATAGCTGCTTTGTTAGAGCTTTTAGATCTTAAACACCTAAAAGATAAAAAAGTAAAACGGCTTAGTGGTGGGGAAAAGCAACGTGTAGCATTGGGTCGAGCCTTAGCAAAACAACCAGAAGTCCTTATTTTAGACGAACCGTTTAGTCATATTGACCATTTTAAGAAACACCAACTCAGGCAAGCACTATTTACTTATCTACAAAAACAGAACATAACCTGCATACTAGCCACTCACGACACAGATGATGTCTTAGGCTACAGCCACAAAACCCTTATACTTAAAAATGGTTTACAAGAAGATTACAGGCCCACAAAAAAAGTATATAACCAACCTAAAAATAGCTACTCGGCTTCGTTATTTGGAGAAGTAAATACTATTACTGAAGACTTAATCGATTTAAATAAGCTGTCTACTAAAGTGAAAAATCCTAGCATTGTTTATCCAGATGAACTTATAATCGGAGAGACTGAAGTTTACAAGGCTAAACTTATACGACAATTATTTAAAGGTAGTCACTACATTTCTTACATGAGCTATCAAGGGCAACAATTAGCAGTTAAACACCTCGAGCCTCTTACCTCAAACAATATTAGGTTTAGTATAGATATGGAAAAAATCAACAAGCGTTGGTCTAATTAAAAATAGTGAGCACATTACCATTCTGCGAGATACGGTAAGCATATAAGGGATAAACCAAATTATCTCCACTTAAAGGTTGCCCCGTCACAAGGCTGTAAACATTAATCGATGAGCAGTTCGATTCTGCTTCAAGCGCATTAATACTTAAAGTTGAACATCCCGTTGGTAAAATATTTGGATCTGCACCATCCCAAGCAACAAAACCGCCTCCAGTATTCGCCACAATTACTCCAGAATTGCCCTGAGAAGAGACATACATCGCATTACCAGCAAAATTTAGTTGATTAAACTGTGGAAGGTTTAAGGGCACTTCGACGTTAATATTTAAATCTAACAAATTCGGATTATTATTAGGACGCTCTTCTGTGTCACAAGACCATAAAGTAACGGAAAATATCACAACACTAAATACAGACTTGAGCATAATTAAAGAAATAAATTGATTTGATCATGTAAAATTATTACATTTGTGTAACAGAATCCCACTTTTTGGGATTCTTTTTTTGTTATATAAACGCAATACCTATGAGTAAAGTATCTTATTATACCGAAGAAGGACTAAAAAAACTCAAAGCTGAATTAGATCAGTTAAGAGACGTCGAAAGACCTAAAGCTTCACAAGCCATTGCCGATGCAAGAGATAAAGGCGACTTAAGTGAAAATGCCGAGTATGATGCCGCTAAAGAAGCTCAAGGCATGTTAGAGATGCGCATCTCAAAACTTGAAGAAGTGGTAGCTAATGCACGTGTAATTGATGAATCACAACTAGATACCTCTAAAGTCCTTATTCATAGCAGCGTTCAACTCAAAAACGCTCAAACTGGCCAACAAATGACTTACAAATTAGTTGCTCAAAGTGAAGCCGATTTAAAATCTGGGAAAATTTCGGTAGACTCTCCTATTGGCAAAGGTTTATTAGGAAAAGAAGCAGGTGATAAGGCTGAAATTAAAGTTCCTAACGGCACGATTACATTTGAAATTTTAGAAGTGAGCAGGGATTAATTATTTACCTTAAGTTGTCCTGTATAATAAGAAGTCAAGTTAACTTCTGGTGGCAAACTAGAGAGATAAATATCACCGCTAGACCTGATTTCACCTTTTATAAAATCAGTATGACCTAAATAAGAATGTTGACTTGACCGGTAAAACACATCTATCACATCACTTTCAAAATCCTTTGCGTACACAGAACCCATACCACTATAAAAGCCTAATTTCATCGATTGGGCTTTCCCTCTTAACGTAAACCGACTTATTCCTGTAGATTGAACATATAATTGGTCACATTTTAAAGTTAAATCAAAACTACCACTACTCGATTGAGTATTGGAATGGTTGGTGTCTGAAATCAAACTTAAGCGCTCTAAATGTAAGGTATCTTTAGCTGAAATTGTTTCGGCACTATTATTATAAATTACCTTTAATTGATCTACATACAGACGTACAGGAACTTTAGGATGATGCACCACAGAATAGCAACTGTTTATCACTTTCAATTCGAGTTTTTGATTAGACTGAAGTAGTTGAAGTCCTCCATTTTCAAGACCATAATCATCAAATTCAATCTTACTGCTAGTTGATGTATACAGCTGTAATTGTATATAATCACCAACCACTAAAGTATCAAAACTAGAGATTAACTGACTGCTTGCCTGAAGGGTTTCAGTTGTAAAGCAATGCTCAATTCCTTCGTCTTCGCAAGAGCAAAGTAAAGTTAAAACTACTAAACAGCTTAATAATTGTTTCATAACTTAAATCCTATACCAACTTCTAAAGCTTCAGCTTGTGCAAAATGCGTTTTTAAAAGCATCGATGCAAACCACTTTTCGCTTACTTGATATTGCAAACCCAAACGCGTATAAATTTGTTTTAAATAATCACTAGGGTAATACACATAATAACCTAATTGAGACACTAGCATCAAATGACCCAAGTGGAGTCGATGACCCATAAATACCCCAACACGATTAGCATCTGTTTGCTCTGTAATTCCTTCTTCAGGATAAGCGGCTGCCCTAAACTTATTATATTCTTGAGCAGCTTCACTATAAAAAAAATCGCTTCCTAATTGGACAGAACTTTTAAACCCCAAGCGCTTTTCAGCAAGGGCGGTAAAGGTAACTAAAGGAAAAGCATTGGTATTTAAAATTTCTAAATCATTAAATCCTGTAGCTAAAATAGCACTAAAACTAAAGGGTTTACTGCTTTGATATGCCGTAAAATCGTTTTTAGTCACTCTTAGTTTTGAAGCTGATTGTGGTTTTGAAGAGTCAATTAATCGGTAAGTTAGTCCCACCTGTAAGCCATAATGATTACTCCCAGAATTAGGCGATTTAATTCGAGCATTAGACAGGTGTTGAAAAAACAAACCCGCTTCGAAGCAAAATCGCTGACCCGAAAATACCTGAAACTGATACATTAACTCAAATAAAACATTAGCCATAATTGCGCTTCCGTAAGCAATGTTTTTGGGATTTGTTTCGGCATCAAATGGATTTGTAGTATAGCCTAAACCCACCCCAGAAGTTAAATATAAACGCCGTTTTAGAAAATAGAATTTATAAAACCCGCTTAGGCTATGAACTGAACCTAAAGCTGGTGAACCCATATCTTGATAAGAATACACAACCCCATAATTAGGATAATTGTAATGGGACATCCAATTGGTTTTGTGTAAGCTTGTTTTCTCAAAACTCAATCTAAACCCACTGATGGGATAGTTAGCTAAGTGAGACACTCCATCTTTGTGAACAACTAGTTCTCCTTGGGAAGCTTTTAGCGTAAGCCAAGATGATTGTGCTTGGGGTTGCCAGGTAACGCAAATGATCAACCCTAAAAACACAGACAACTTGAGCATAACTATTTATTTATTGAACATCTTAAAGCTGAATGTTTTTAATTAGTTGCTTAAACAATATAATCATATGCGGTTCAGCTTTTCCTGCTGTAGCAATGATCTCTTCAACATTTACGGGTTCTAGATGATCTGGATCGCATTCGTCTGTAAGGACAGAAACTGCAACCACTGGTAGTTTTAAGTGATTGGCAACAATAATTTCAGGAACAGTACTCATCCCAACCGCATCGGCACCAATTATTTTTAGATAGCGGTATTCTGCACGTGTTTCAAGTTGTGGGCCCATAACAGAAGCATAAATCCCTTTATGGAGTTTAATGTCATTTTCTTCAGCAATTGATTTGATCATAGTACTCATTTCTTGATCATAAGGGCAACTCATATCTACAAATCGATCACCTGTTTTTGAAACTCCTTTGTAAGCCAAAGGCGAGCCTCCCAATAAGTTTATATGATCATCAATCAACATGATTTCACCTTTTTTAAAGTTCAAGTTAATCGCTCCAGCAGCATTAGACACCAGTAGCTTTTTTATCCCTAATTGATGCATAATCCTAACTGGATATGTAATATCTAAAAAATCGTAACCTTCGTAAAGATGAAAACGTCCTTGCATGACCACCACGCGTTTTCCACTTAACAGGCCATAAATTAGTTTCCCTTTATGAAACTCTACCGTTGCTGTAGGAAAATGTGGAATATGATTATAACTCACTTCGGCAATCACTTCAACATCATCTAACAATTTGCCTAATCCAGTCCCCAAAATAATACCGATTTGCGGGGCTTCAAATCCTTTATCTCTTAAAAACTCTACCGTTTGTGTGATGTAGCTCATCGACTTTGTTTAATAATTTCTTCAAAAATAGGAATGCCAGCGATATCTTCATAATAATCGACATCATTCTTTGGCGATAATACATGTAATCTGTAAGGCTTTAAATCTTCCGTTGTCGCTTCAAAAACGCTAGAACTGCCCCAGGATTTATTTTTAAAAACCGATGAACACATGCGGCTTAGTCCAAGTAAATAATATCCACCGTCGGTAGCTGGACCAATCACAGCATCATGAGTGTGAAGTGATTGAAAAGCATCTTGAATATCAGACACTTCTAAGTCATACAAGTCTGAACCAATGACTACAATACGCTTAAAACCTTCTGAAAATCCTTGTTGAAAAGCGGAAGCCATTTTTTCTCCTAAGTCGCCTTCAGGCTGAAGTTGTTTATTAAAAACGTGGTTATCCCAGCAATCATCATCAACTATAGCTTTTGTGTACCACACTTGTTTATGGGCATTGACTTTAGCTGAAGTTTTTGCGGTATGCTCTAATAAAAGTTTATAAATATCAAGTGCGGCTTGATCGCCCACAGTTTTAGCCAAGCGTGTTTTACATTGCCCTAAAACAGGTTTACGGGTAAAAATAAGTAACAAGTTGGAATTCATTAATGTTTGGATTTTTGGGCATTAGTTAAAAATTGACCCCAAAATTTATTGTAAGGATGTACCCGATGTGTTTCTTTACCTTTAACATACACAGGATAGGATTGATTTGTCCATTTAAAAATACCACCATATAAATTATACACCTGTTTAAATCCTGCTTCGAGAAATTGTTCTCCAATATCTTCAGAGCGTACACCTATTGAACAATATACCACTATTGCATCTGAAGTCTTTAAAGACGTATGCACTAAAACTTCAGCTAGGTCAAAATCTTGATACCCAACATGTGTTGCTTCAGCTAGATGACTTACCTTAAATTCTTCTAACTCTCGAGCGTCTAAGAGTTTAATTTTAGGGTCTTTAAGCTGTAGCTTACGATGTAATTCTTCCACAGATATATATGGAACTGTTTCTGAATTATGCAGTTTAAGCGCACCATCTATGCTTGATTGAGCACAAGAAACAAGGCTAAATAAAATAAAAACTACGAGTATTTGTTGAAATCTCATAAAGCTTATGTGGTTGTGCCTTGGCAGCTACTCCCTGCGCCTGCGGTACAGCCATAGCAATGCTGTGAAACTTTAATTTGGCGATTTTGTAAGGCCTTTACATCAAAATCTTTAATGTGATTATTTGGGGTATCGACCTTCATACATAGCATTTGATTAAAGTCGCAATCGTATAACCAACCATCCCAACTTACTGATAATGTATTACGACACATCACATTTTCTACCGCTAATGGGTTATAAGCCTCAACTAAAGTTTCCATATAATCTTCATAATTATCTGAAGCAATTAGGAAGTCTAAATAACGAGAAATAGGCAAATTAGTAATGGCCATAAGTTGGTGGAAATGTATTCCGAAATCGTCCAACAGGGCTTTTTTAAATTCTTTTTGTAAATCTTCTTGATTGGTGGGCATAAATGCTCCAGAAGGATTATAAACCAAATCGAGTTTTAGATGACTCCCCGGCATACCGTAACCCACTTCGTTTAGTGACTTCAGCGCTTCTATAGAAGCATTAAAAACACCTTGACCACGTTGCTTATCGGTTTTACCCTTTGTCCAATGCGGTAATGAAGAGACGACATGAACATTAAAGCGTTTGAAAAATTCTGGTAAATCATGGTAGGATTTGTTTGCCCTAATGATGGTAAGGTTGGAACGAACAATAAAGTCTTTAACTCCGATTTGAGATGCTTGCTCTACAAACCACCTAAAATTCGGATTCATTTCAGGCGCACCGCCAGTTAAATCAAGTGTATGTGCTTGACTGGACTTAATCACCTTTAAACAATCCTGCATGGTTTCCTTGGTCATAATCTCTTTACGATCAGGGCCAGCATCAACATGGCAGTGAGAGCAAACTTGATTGCACATATACCCTAAATTTAATTGCAAAATCTCTAGGGGTTTTGGCTTTAGGGCATTATAACCATCTTCTGCAATACGGGAAGTAAAGGTGGGCAACTCGCCACTTTTAAAAATGCCGTTCGCTAGAAAATCTAATTGGTATTGAGCCTTAGCTAATAAACTTTTACGTTGTTTTAAAGACTTTAGTTGAAGTTTTGGCATCTAAGCTATTTTAAAATTTATCCGTCAAGTTTTTTAATTTTTTTCATCATCATCGTGCTATGGACTAAAGCAGCGCCACTTTTTATAGCAGCACCAGCATGCACAGCTTCCATCATTTCTTCACGGGTAAGACCTCGTTGTAGGCCATCAGTAGTATAGGCATCAATACAATAAGGACATTGCTCTGTATGGGCTACAGCCAAAGCAATTAAAGATTTTTCTCGCGCTGTTAAATGTCCGTCTTTAAAAACGCTGGTGTAATAATCAAAAAAGCGTTCTCCTAAATCTTCTTGAAAATCAGTAATAGAACTAAAGTTTTTTAAGTCTTTTGGGTCGTAATAAGAATTACTCATAGGTTTTAAATTTAACTTTAAAATTACACTTTCTCAAAAAGAGAAGTTGAGTATTATACGTTAAAAGTAACTTAATTTAAGAAAGTCTATCGGCCGGGCTTAAAAACAAAGGCGTTAGGGAATAATTCTTTGACCTCGATATATGCACGATCCGCTTCAAGCTTGGAATTAAAATCACCAACCCACAATTTATAATTTGGTGTCTCATAATAAACAAGTGCAGGGTAAATAAATTTGCCCTCTTGGTAACGTTTATCGGCTTCTTTGGCACCTTTAAGTGAACCCGAAAATAATTGAATTTTATAAGTTGATTTTAATTGATAATCGGCTATAAGTTGAGACTTAAGCTTTATCAATTCATTTACTAATTCAAGTTTTTGGTCTTCAATTTTATATTGTGCTGAAGAAAAATTAATTGAAAAAAAGAGAAGAATTAATAGTAGAAATCGCATCATTTTTTTTAGCGAAGTTAAATAATTGTAAGTTGATTTTATTTAGAAAGATTATAAATTATGATTTAACAAATGTCAGTATTCCAAAAATGGCAGCGAAGTCTTACTTTTGTAAACAATTTTAGCGACAAGATTTTAACATTAAATAAGATCTTAAAGCTCTAAACGTAGATAACATCAACACTATGAGAAAGGTGATATTAAGCCAAGAATTTTCAAAGTATTTTTTACTATTCATTCTTGTTATTTCATTATCAAGCACATACGCTCAAGATGAAACAACAACAGCTGAAGCAGCTACAGAAAAAGCTTCGGAATCTCCAGTACCTGGCGGCGATCCTACCAAAGGTAAAGAGTTGTTTAATTCTTTATGTGCTGCATGCCACAAACCCTATTCGGATGCAGTAGGACCTGCATTACACGGCGTTACTGAACGTCGAGAAATGGAGTGGTTGTATGAGTGGATTAAAAATTCACAAGCCTTAATTAAATCTGGGGACCAACAAGCCGTTGCACTTTACGAAGAATGGAATAAAGTAGCTATGAACGCGTTTCCGCAATTAAGCAACCAAGATATCGATGATATTTTATCTTATGTGGAGCAACCAAAACCAGAACCTAAAGTCGCTGTAGCTGCAGTAGATGATACAGCAGCATCTCAAGGTGGTGGCGGTATATCAAATGAGGTTGTTCTAGGGATTTTGGCGTTTGTCCTGTTAATGCTAACGGTTATTTTATACCTCGTTAATAAAACTTTAAACCGATTTGCTGAAGCTAACGGTATTGAAGTTGAAAAAGATAAACCTAAAGGAAAACCTATCTGGGTTGCCTTTGCCGAGAATCAATTCCTCGTATTATCAACAGTAATTGTTATGCTATTAGTAGTGGCATGGTTTGGTTATGGCGGCTTAATGTCAGTTGGGATAGATCAAGGTTACGAGCCTATTCAACCTATCCATTACTCTCACAGAATTCACGCAGGTGATAATCAAATCGAATGTAAATATTGCCACTCATCAGCAAGAGTTTCTAAACACTCAGGAATTCCATCGCTTAACGTGTGTATGAACTGTCACAAACAAATTGCTGAAGTTGCACCAGAAACGCAAGCTAAAGGTGAACAAGAATTTAATGTTGATTACAACGCAGAAATTCAAAAGTTATACGAAGCCACAGGCTGGGATCCACAAACACAATCTTACTCGGGTGAATCTAAGCCAGTTAAATGGATACGAATTCACAATCTTCCTGATTTTGCTTACTTCAACCACTCACAACACGTGACTGTAGGCCAAATTGAATGTCAAACTTGTCATGGACCAGTAGAAGAAATGGAAATCATGTATCAAGATTCTCCATTAACAATGGGATGGTGTATTAACTGTCACCGCGAAACCAATGTCAAAATGGAAGGCAACGAGTACTACGCAAAGATTCATGAAGAATTAGCTAAAAAGTACGGTGTTGAAAAAGTCACAGCTGCTCAGATGGGTGGTATTGAGTGTGGTAAGTGTCACTATTAATTATTAATGAAGAAAATTTGAATCAAGATATGTCATCACAAAAAAAATATTGGAAGAGTGCAGATCAACTTCAAGACAACAACCCTGTTGTTGAAGCACTTGAGCAAAAAGAATTTGCAGAACATATTCCTACAGATGAGTTCTTAGGTGATAAAGATAAACTTGACAATTCACAAACCAGCCGTAGAGATTTTTTAAAGTATGTTGGTTTTAGTACAGCTGCTGCATCACTTGCTGCTTGTGAAGGACCAGTTATAAAATCTATTCCTTATGTGGTACAGCCAGAACGATTAGTTCCTGGTGTAGCTGATTATTATGCAACTACCTTAGCTGATGGTTATGATTTTGCTAGCGTTTTAGTTAAAACACGTGAAGGACGCCCTATTAAAATAGAAAGCAATAATGCTGCTAAGCAATTTAGAGCCGGTAAAGCGAGAGTACACGCCTCTGTTCTAAATTTATATGATATCAAACGCTTGCAAAACCCACAAGTTGAGGGCAGAGATGCCACGTGGACAGAATTTGACGAGCGCTTAGCTCAAGATTTGGACAATGTTGGGGATAAAAAAATAGTCTTAGTAACGCAAACATTTGCAAGTCCATCTGTAGATCGACTTATAGAAAAATTTAAAGCTAAATACACAAATGTAGAACATATTGTGTATGATGCTATATCAGAAGAAGCAGCACTTAATGCTTATAATAACAAGTATGGTGTTCGTGCTTTGCCTAATTATGATTTCAAAAAGGCCGATGCAATCGTAAGTGTTGGCGCTGATTTATTAGGTGACTGGCAAGGCGGTAGCTATGATTCAGACTATGCTAAAGGGCGTGTTCCTAAGAACGGAAAAATGTCTAAGCATATCCAGTTTGAGGCTAATATGAGCTTATCTGGCGCTAATGCTGACTCAAGAATAGCAGCTAAACCTTCTGTTCAGAAACATATCTTAGTCGAAATCTACAACCAAATTGTTGGCAAAGTAGCTTCTACTAACTTAAGCGATAAGATTGCTAAACGTGTAACTTCAGCTATTAAAGCCCTTAAAAATGCTGGTCCTAATGCAGTATTTATTACAGGGATTCAAGATGAAGGTGCTCAAACCTTAGCTTTAGAAATTAACGAAGCACTAAACTCTGAGGTGATTGATCATTCTAACCCAAGAATGATTAGACAAGGTGAAAATTCAAAAATTGAAGGACTAATTTCTGAAATGAATTCAGGAAATATTGGTGCTTTGATGATGGCCGGTGTAAACCCACTCTATACCTTACCAAATAGAGATGAGTTTGCCGCTGCTATGCAAAAGGTAAATTGCACGACTTCATTTAGTATGAAACTAGATGAAACGGCTAAAGCCAGCAAATATGTTGCTGCAACACCGCATTATTTAGAAGCCTGGGGGGATGTTCAATTAACTAAAAAAACCTTCAGCTTAATACAACCAACTATACAACCTTTATTTAATACAAGACAATTTGAAGATTGCATCTTACAATTAATTGACGGTGGTAAATATTATGATTTCATAAAAGAAACCTTCAGCACTAAGTTTGAAGGTTTATCATGGAATCAAAGCTTACATGATGGGACATTTGAATACATGTCAACTTCTGAAAAATCAGAAAACGAAGAAATAGATTCTACATTTAATGCATCGACTTCAGCTAAATCGCTTTTAGCAGCAACTACTGAAGGTTTAGAATTGACTTTATATCCAAAAACATCTCTAGGTGATGGCCAGCAAGCTAATAATCCATGGCTTCAAGAAATGCCGGATCCAATAACGAGAACATCTTGGGATAACTATGTAACCCTATCTAAAGTTGATGCCGAAAAAATGGGCATTAACAATAAAAGTGTTGCCAACGGAGCATTAAACGGTGATTACGTGAGCTTAAACCTAAACGGAAAAGAAATCTCAAAAGTCCCTGCATTTATTCAGCCAGGGCAGGCTCCGGGTTCAATAGGCCTTGCATTCGGTTATGGAAAAACTGAAGCTGTTCAAGAAGAAATGCAAGTTGGAGTTAATGCCTATGAACTATATGAAAACTTTGACACAACACAAGTAGTAAAGGTTTCTAAAGTTGAAGGAACGCATGAATTTGCATGCGTACAATTACACAATACCATGATGGGTAGACGTGATATTGTAAAAGAAACTACATTAGAGATATTTAATACTAAAGACAAAAACTATTGGAATGAAACACCTAAAGTTTCTTTAAATCACCAAGAAGTTGAAGTGACCTCACCAGATGTAGACATGTGGCAGGAATTTGATCGATCAATCGGTCATCACTTCAATTTATCGATAGATTTAAACTCATGTACAGGCTGTGGCGCTTGTGTTATTG
Source organism: Psychroflexus sp. (assembly GCA_965656295.1). GTDB lineage: Bacteria > Bacteroidota > Bacteroidia > Flavobacteriales > Flavobacteriaceae > Psychroflexus. The sequence goes on along the minus strand of CBFHKB010000003.1, from coordinate 20,793 downwards.
CTTGCCATAGTGAAAACAACGTTCCAGTAGTTGGTAAACAAGAAGTAAGAAACAGTCGAGACATGCACTGGCTAAGAATTGACCGTTACTACTCGTCTGAAGACAATTTACAAGGTGATTATGACAAAAAAGATAATATTTCAGGACTTGGTGAATCCTTAAGTCAGTTTGCAGAGCTTGAAGAACCATCCCAAACAGATGTTCAAGTAGTATTCCAACCTGTAATGTGTCAACATTGTAATCACGCACCATGTGAAACAGTCTGTCCAGTAGCAGCTTCTGCTCATGGAAGACAAGGACAAAACCATATGACGTACAACCGTTGTGTAGGTACACGTTATTGTGCAAACAACTGTCCTTATAAAGTTAGACGATTCAACTGGTTCTTATACAATCAAAATGATGAGTTTGATTATCACATGAACAACGACTTAGGTCGTATGGTTCTTAATCCAGATGTAACCGTAAGATCACGTGGGGTTATGGAAAAATGTTCGATGTGTATACAAATGACACAAAAAACAATTCTTGATGCTAAACGTGAAGGACGCCAAATTAAAGATGGTGAATTTAAAACAGCTTGTTCAGCAGCTTGCGATAGCGGTGCAATTGTATTTGGTGATGTAAATGATAAAGAAAGTGAGATCGTTGAGAAGTATGAAGATGACAGAATGTATCACTTACTTGAATATTTAGGCACAAAGCCAAATGTGATGTATCAAACTAAAGTTAGAAACACAACCGAAGCTTAATCAATAAGAAATTAATTTAATAGAGTATTATGTCTCATTACGAAGCGCCTATTAGAAAACCTTTAATTACTGGTGATAAATCTTATCATGATGTCACATTAGACGTTGTGAAACCAGTTGAAGGTAAGGCTAACAAATCATGGTGGATAGTATTTTCAATAGCTCTTGTCGCATTTTTGTGGGGGCTTGGATGTATTGTTTACACCGTATCTACAGGTATTGGAACTTGGGGATTAAACAAAACAATTGGCTGGGCCTGGGATATCACAAACTTTGTTTGGTGGGTTGGTATTGGCCACGCTGGTACATTAATCTCGGCGGTACTATTATTATTCAGACAAAAGTGGAGAATGGCTATTAACCGATCGGCTGAAGCTATGACGATCTTTTCGGTTGTTCAAGCAGGTTTATTCCCAATTATTCACATGGGTCGCCCTTGGTTAGCTTACTGGGTACTTCCTATTCCTAACCAATTTGGATCGCTGTGGGTAAACTTTAACTCCCCTTTACTATGGGATGTATTTGCTATTTCAACTTATTTATCGGTTTCCTTAGTATTTTGGTGGACAGGTTTGTTACCAGATTTCGCAATGATTAGAGATCGAGCTGTTAAACCATTTCAAAAGCACATCTATGGTATACTATCATTTGGGTGGTCTGGTCGAGCAAAAGATTGGCAGCGATTTGAAGAAGTTTCACTTGTATTAGCAGGTTTGGCAACACCATTAGTGCTATCGGTTCACACCATTGTATCATTTGACTTTGCTACATCTGTTATACCTGGATGGCATACCACTATTTTCCCTCCTTATTTTGTGGCGGGTGCAATTTTCTCAGGATTTGCAATGGTAAATACGTTATTAATTATCATGCGAAAGGTATCTAACCTTGAAAACTATATTACCTTACAACACATTGAGTTAATGAATATCGTCATTATGATTACCGGTTCTATTGTCGGTGTGGCTTACATAACTGAGTTATTTATGGCTTGGTATTCTGGTGTAGAATATGAACAATTTGCGTTTTTAAACAGAGCAACTGGACCGTACTGGTGGGCGTATTGGGCAATGATGACATGTAACGTATTTTCTCCACAATTTATGTGGTTCCCTAAACTAAGACGAAGTATTATGTTCTCATTCTTTATTTCTATTGTCGTAAACATTGGGATGTGGTTTGAGCGATTCGTAATTATTGTAACTTCTTTACATCGAGATTATATGCCTTCAGCCTGGACAATGTTCTCGCCAACATTTGTTGATATAGGAATATTCGTCGGAACAATAGGCTTCTTTTTTGTATTGTTTTTACTGTATGCTAGAACGTTCCCTGTTATTGCTCAAGCTGAAGTAAAATCTATTTTGAAAGGTTCAGGTGAAAAATTTAAGAAAATAAGAGCTGAAAAAGGAGACCATGCAAAGCTTTATGAAGAGGTAGAGCAAGGTGAAAAACCAGACTTTAGTGAAGAATTTAATAAACAATAATTATGGCATCTAGAATATTACAAGCAATATATACAGATGATGATATTTTAATGAATGCTGTTAAATCAGTAAAAGAAAATAAATATCATATTGAAGAGGTTTATACACCTTTCCCAGTTCATGGTCTTGATAAGGTTATGGGATTACCGCATACAAGACTAGCTATCACCTCATTTTTATACGGGTTAGTCGGTTTAGCCGTAGCCACTGTTATGATGAATTTTATTATGATTGAAGACTGGCCACAAAACATTGGTGGAAAACCTAGCTTTAGTTATATTGAAAATATGCCAGCATTTGTGCCTATCATGTTTGAAATGACCATTTTTTTTGCAGCCCATTTAATGGTGATCACGTTTTACATGCGAAGTAAGTTATGGCCATTTAAAAAAGCTGAAAATCCAGATCCAAGAACCACAGATGATCGCTTCTTAATGGAAATTTCGGTGAATGAAAACAATTATAAAGAAGTGACAGATTTAATTTACGCATCTGGTGCTTCTGAAATCAAATTAAAAGAGAAATAACAACATCATGAAGAGCATACAAATTATCTTAATTTCTTTAGTTGTCGTATCTATTTCAGCTTGTTCTGATAAGAATGAACCGGCCTCACAATATTTTGCAAATATGTATTATTCTGTACCTTACGATACGTATGGCGAATATGAAATATTTCAGAACGAACAGGAAGCTAAACTGCCAGTAGATGGAACCATAAGTAGAGGTTGGATGCCTTACGACTATGCAGATTCACCTGAAGGTTACGATCAAGCGAAGACAGAGTTAATGAACCCTTTAGACTATACTGAAAAACACTTAACCAGTGGTAAAGAACTTTACAACATTTATTGTGCAACTTGTCATGGTGAAAAAGGTAATGGTAAAGGTTATCTAGTCGAACGCGAGAAGATTCTTGGTGTGCCAAGTTATGATGATCAAGGTCGAGCTATAACTGAAGGTAGCGTATATCACGTCATGTATCACGGAATTAACACCATGGGTTCTTATGCTTCTCAAATGAGCATTGAAGAACTTTGGCAAGTAGATATGTACGTCATGAAGTTAAAAAGAGATTTAGAAGGGAAAGAACAACCTTCATTTGTAACCGAATAAATTAAACATCAAGATAAGTAGTTATGTATAAGATGTCAAAAAAATTACAGCTTGCTGCCATTATTTTAATGGTTGTTGGAGCTGTAGGATTAATTTACAGTTTTGTAAACACCCCTTCTAATGTACAGGAAGTAGAAGAAATGCTAGCCCATGAAGATGCACATCATGGTGGCGAATCGGCTACAACCGCACATCATGGAGTAATAGAACAGCACAACGAAACTGACCATGCAAGTGAAGATCATCAAGATGAGGCTCATGGAGAAGGTCACGAGAAGTCACATGCTGAACACGTTTACGATCAGCTTAAAAACAAGCCTTGGTCTGCTTTATATACGTCAAGTCTATTTTTCTTTTTAATCGCCCTAGGTGCGTTTACATTCTATGCAATTCAAAATGCTGCTCAAGCTGGATGGTCTCCTGTAATTTTTAGGGTCATGGAGGGTATATCAAAATTCATATTGCCTGGTGGAATTATCGTTTTTGTTATACTTGTTCTATCATCTTTACATTTAAACCATTTATTTATATGGATGGATCCTGAAATTGTTGAACATGATGAAATTATTAAAGGAAAATCAGGTTACTTAAATAGTACGTTCTTTTTAATTAGGGCAGCAATTTATATTGTTGGTTGGGTGTTTTTATCAAAAGTTATTGTTGGTAACTCGAGAAAACAAGATGAAAATCCTGACTTAAAATTACACAAGAAAAATTTTAAATTATCGGCTATCTATTTAGTCTTTTTCATCGTCACAGAATCAATGATGTCTTGGGACTGGATAATGAGTATAGATACACACTGGTTTAGTACACTGTTTGGTTGGTATGTGTTTGCAAGTATGTTTGTTGCTGGTATCACTACCATAGCTCTTGTAACTATTTACCTTAAAAGTCGAGGATACTTAGAGTTTGTAAATAACAGCCATATTCATGATTTAGCTAAATTCATGTTCGGTATTTCAATTTTTTGGACGTATCTATGGTTCTCTCAATTTCTATTAATTTGGTATTCAAACATTCCTGAAGAAGGTGTGTACTATATTGCAAGATTTAATGATTATCAACTACCGTTTTTGGGAATGGTTGCCCTTAACTTTATCTTTCCCTTACTTGTCCTAATTAATTCAGATTTTAAACGTGTAAACTGGATTATTGTAATGGCTGGTATAGTAATTCTAATAGGACACTATTTAAACTTTTATGTTATGATAATGCCAGGTACAGTTGGTGAATCATGGTTTATTGGTGTTCCAGAAATAAGTGCAATTTTATTACTCTTAGGTCTATTTATTTTTGTGGTATTTAAAGCCTTAACACAGGCTCCTTTACTTCCAAAAAACAATCCTTACTTAGAGGAAAGTAAACAGTTTCATTACTAAATTATAAAGATTAAATAAATTAAGATGACAGTATTACTCGTTATTATAGTTGTAGCATTATTAGGCATAACGCTTTGGCAAATGTCAAAAATTTTCAAGCTATCAAAGCCCGTTGATAGTAATGACAGTCAAATTGCTAACAACAAAGACAATAGAACACAAGGGAAACTTATGTTAGCATTTGTAGTGTTTCTATACCTCTTTATGTTCTATTCATTCTGGGAATACAGTAGATTTTATTTACCAGAAGCAGCATCAGAACACGGCCCGGATTATGACCAATTAATGTTCATATCTATCGCGTTAATAATGTTCGTACAAATAATTACTCAAGGATTATTACATTGGTTTTCTTACAAATACAAAGGTGAAAAAGGAAGAAAGGCTCTATTTTATGCAGATAACGATAAATTAGAATTTATATGGACAATAATTCCTGTGATTGTCTTAGCGGGTTTGATTATATACGGCTTATTTAGCTGGAATGATATCATGAATGTTGAAGAAACCGAAGATACTTTAGTAGTTGAAATATATGCGTATCAATTCGACTGGAGAGCAAGGTATGCTGGTGAAGATAAGACCTTAGGTAAAGCAAACGTCCGCTTTATTGAAGGGATCAATCAACTGGGTCTTGATGAAAGTGATTCTTACGGTGATGATGATATTATTGTTAATGAACTTCACCTTCCTAAAGATAGACCTGTACTATTTAAGTTTAGATCCCAAGATGTATTACATTCAGCTTATTTCCCATTTTTTAGATCGCAGATGAATGTTGTCCCTGGAATGATTACGCAGTTTGGATTTACACCTACAACAACTACTAAAGAAATGAGAAATAGCGAATATATGGTGGATAAAGTTCAAACTATCAACGAAATTCGCAACAATAATAGTGAAGAATTAGTTGCTAATGGGGAATTGCCTTTAGACAACTATGAATTTGATTATTATTTATTATGTAATAAAATTTGTGGTGCTTCACACTACAATATGCAAATGAAAATTGTTGTTGAAGAGGAAGAAGAATTCAACAAATGGATAAACGAGCAACAAACATTTCAAGAACTAACAGCACAAAAATAAAGTAAACTATGTCAGTAGCTTTAGACCATAACGCAGAAAGCCATGCCCATGAACACCATGAGCATAAACAAACATTTATAGAAAAGTACATATTTAGTACCGACCATAAGATGATATCCAAGCAGTATTTGATTACTGGGCTTATTATGGGGATTATCGGTATTGCTATGTCATTACTATTTAGACTCCAATTAGCCTGGCCAGAAGAATCTTTTTGGATATTCGATGTTCTACTAGGAAAATTCTCAAAGGATGGTGTAATGGACCCTAGTATATACCTAGCTTTGGTTACAATACATGGTACTATAATGGTGTTCTTTGTATTGACAGCTGGTTTAAGCGGTACGTTTAGTAACCTATTAATCCCACTTCAAATTGGCGCAAGAGATATGGCCTCTGGTTTTATGAACATGATTTCATATTGGCTGTTTTTTATCTCTAGTGTAATTATGATAGCTTCTCTTTTCGTCGAATCTGGTCCTGCCTCTGCTGGTTGGACGGTTTATCCGCCGTTAAGTGCATTGCCCCAAGCCATTAGTGGCTCAGGGATGGGTATGACGCTTTGGTTGGTTTCGATGACCTTTTTCATAGCTTCATCACTATTAGGTTCACTTAACTACATAGTAACTGTTCTTAACTTAAGAACTAAAGGAATGTCGATGACGCGTTTACCTTTAACAGTATGGGCCTTTTTTGTTACTGCCATCATTGGGGTTGTATCATTCCCAGTACTTCTTTCAGCTGCATTGCTTTTAGTAATGGATAGAAGTTTTGGTACGTCATTCTTTCTAAGCGACATTTATATTCAAGGAGAAGTATTAGCTTATCAAGGGGGATCGCCCGTTTTATATGAACACCTTTTCTGGTTCTTAGGTCACCCAGAAGTATATATTGTTTTACTGCCTGCATTAGGGATTACTTCAGAGGTAATTGCCACTAACGCACGTAAACCAATATTTGGTTATCGCGCTATGGTAGCTTCCATTTTAGCAATTGCATTCTTATCTACAGTTGTTTGGGGCCACCACATGTTTGTTTCTGGCATGAATCCATTTTTAGGTTCTGTATTTACATTTACAACTCTATTAATAGCCATACCTTCAGCAGTAAAAGCCTTCAATTACATTACAACTCTATGGAAAGGTAACCTCCAGATGAACCCTGCCATGTTATTTTCAATCGGTTTAGTATCAACATTTATAACTGGTGGTTTAACAGGTATCATTCTTGGTGACAGTACACTGGATATTAATGTTCACGATACTTACTTTGTCGTTGCTCACTTCCACTTGGTAATGGGTATATCTGCGCTGTATGGATTATTTGCAGGGGTGTATCATTGGTTCCCGAAAATGTTTGGTCGAATGATGAATAAAAACTTAGGTTATGTTCATTTCTGGATTACTGCTATTGGTGCCTATGGAGTGTTTTTCCCGATGCACTTTATTGGAATGGCTGGTTTACCAAGACGTTACTACACCAATACAGCATTCCCATATTTTGATGATTTAGCAAATGTAAATGTACTAATCACGGTATTTGCATTAATTACAGCAGCCGTACAATTAGTCTTTTTATATAACTTTATTTATTCCATGTTTTACGGTAAGAAAGCAAGTCAAAACCCTTGGAATTCTACCACATTAGAGTGGACAACACCTGTAAAACACATCCATGGTAACTGGCCAGGTGAATTACCAACAGTTTACCGCTGGTCTTATGACTACAGTAAGATGAATAAAGAAGATTCAGATTATGTTATTGCAGGTCAGGATTACATTCCACAAAATGTGCCTGTTCAAGACAATGAAGAAGAAACAATGCATTAAGCTTAAAATAGCACAATACATCTTTAAAAAGCCTTTCTAACATAGAAAGGCTTTTTCTTTATATTTGTAAATATGAATGAAAACTTAAATCCAGATGCATCTCAATATTCTTCCGAAGAAGTAGAGTTTGAGCGTGCGTTGAGACCGATTAGTTTTGATGACTTTGCCGGACAATCACATGTACTAGAAAATTTACAAGTTTTTGTAAAAGCAGCAAATTTAAGAGGTGAAGCCCTAGACCATACGTTATTCCATGGTCCACCAGGACTTGGAAAAACCACTTTAGCCCATATTCTAGCAAATGAATTAGAGGCTAACATCAAAATAACATCAGGACCAGTGATTGATAAACCTGGTGATCTTGCAGGTTTATTAACCAATCTTGAACCACGAGATGTGTTATTTATTGATGAAATACATCGGTTAAGCTCTGTAGTTGAAGAATACTTATACTCTGCTATGGAAGACTATAAAATCGATATTATGATTGAGTCAGGTCCAAACGCTAGAAGTGTCGAGATCAATTTAAACCCGTTTACCTTAATCGGAGCTACTACTCGATCAGGCTTATTAACCTCACCGATGCGTGCACGTTTTGGAATTTCAAATCGGTTAGAATATTACTCAACCGAATTACTTAGTGACATCTTAATGCGTAGTGCCCATTTATTAAACGTAGATATTAAGCATAAAGCTGCTATTGAAATTGCTTCCCGTAGCCGTGGAACACCAAGAATAGCTAATGCATTACTGAGACGAGTACGCGATTTTGCCCAAATTAAAGGCAATGGAAAAATAGACTTAGAAATATCGAAATACAGCCTTAAAGCACTAAATGTAGATGGGTATGGCTTGGATGATATGGATAACAAAATTTTGAACACCATCATAGATAAATTTAAAGGTGGCCCAGTTGGGCTTGGAACCTTGGCAACAGCTGTTGGAGAAAACGCCGAAACTATAGAAGAAGTCTACGAACCCTTTTTAATACAAAAGGGATTTATTCATCGTACGCCACGCGGAAGAGAAGTGACCGAATTAGCCTTTAAACATCTAAATAAAACTAGACCCAATAAGCAAGATGGTCTATTTTAAACCTATTTTATGAAAAAACTCCCTCGTGTTTCAAGCATAGAGTTTCTTAAAAATTCTGGAAGTATACTTAAAAATCCCTTACCATTTCATGAAAAGAACTTCAAGAAACATGGAGACATATTTAGGTTAGAATTAGGCTTGGGCAAGTCTGTTATATTTACAAAAAGTCACGAGTTAGTAAAAGAAGCCCTACAAACCCAACAAAAAAACTTCAAAAAGTCTAAAATTCAAACAGAAGACTTGGTGAAATATGTAGGAAAAGGCATCCTCACAACGGAAGGTGAAGACTGGAAAACACAACGTAAACTACTTCAACCTAGCTTTTATAAAAAGAACATCGAAAGCTTGCTTGACATCATGCAGGAAAGTATTTTTTCTGAACTAAAAAACATTCAACCCAATAGCACACAAGATACCTTTCCACTTTTCAACAATCTTGCATTTAAAGTAGTCGCTAAAGCTCTATTTAGTGATGCCATCACTTCAGATGAAATTGATCGCTTACAACACATTACTGAAGAAACTCAAAAAATGTTGGTAAAAGAACTACGCCAACCTTATAAAAATTGGTGGTTTCAACTTAGTGGACTACTCAAAGAAAAACTGAAGCTTACCGATGAAGCTCGACAGATTATTTTAAATATCATTCAACAACGCAAAAATACTGATGACAGTACAGACGATTTACTGCATCTACTAATGCATTCGACCTATGAGGATGGTTCTTTTATGACTGAAGAAAAACTCTTAGACGAAATCCTTATTTTATTTATAGCTGGTCATGAAACAACCTCCAATGCTTTATGTTTCACCACACAATTACTTGCACAAAATCCAGAAAAACAAGAAACATTATTTACGCAAATCAATAACTTGAATCAAGTTTCAATTATAGAACAATTAAAAGCCTCCAAATACGCAAATCAGGTTATTGAAGAATCTATGCGCCTATTCCCTCCGGTATATTTTATAGATCGCGTCAACACAGTAGATTTAAATTACAACGAATATTATATTCCTAAGCATTCAGATTTACTATTTTCAATTTATGAAATTCATAGAAACCATGAACTCTGGGAAAATGCAGAAAAATTTATACCAGAACGCTTTAATGAAGCCAATACACATACCGATTATTACTTCCCATTTGGCGCAGGACCTCGAAAATGCATAGGAAGCATGTTTGCTATGTATGAAATGAATTTAGTACTACAAGAGTTAGTCAAACACTACCATATTGAAGCGGTAAAACCAGACATAGAAATACTACCGCTAATTAGCTTAAAACCTAAAAATGCAATGGTAAGATTTAGCCCTAGAGTCTAATGTCTATTAAAGAACAACATACACAATTCATTAAAAACTTAGCCAGTAAATTAGGCTTTATATCTTGCGGTGTAAGCAAAGCTGAATTTTTAGAACAAGAAGCACCACGTTTAGAGCAATGGCTAAAAGACAAAGCCCATGGTAAGATGGACTATATGGCAAATCACTTTGATAAACGCTTAGATCCATCAAAACTAGTCGAAGGTTCTAAAAGCGTGGTATCACTACTTTATAATTATTACCCCGAAAAAACGCAAGACACCAACACATATAAGGTAAGTAAATATGCTTATGGTAAAGACTACCATAATGTGATCAAAGCAAAACTTAAAGATTTTTTAGACCGTATTCAAGAACACATTGGCGAGGTAAACGGTAGAGCCTTTGTAGATTCAGCGCCCGTATTAGAAAAAGCCTGGGCAGCCAAAAGTGGTTTGGGATGGATTGGTAAGCATTCTAATTTGTTAAGTAAAAAGGTCGGTTCATTTTATTTTATTGCTGAACTTATTATAGATCTCGAGCTCGACTACGATACACCTGTTACCGATCATTGTGGCTCATGCACAAAATGTATTGATGCCTGCCCTACTCAAGCTATCACCCCTTATCAAGTAGATGGAAGCAAATGCATTTCCTACCTTACCATAGAACTTAAAGATGCTATTCCAAACCAATTTAAAGACCAATTAGACAATTGGATGTTTGGCTGTGATATTTGCCAAGACGTTTGCCCATGGAATAGATTTAGTAAACCTCACAACCAACCGCTATTTAATCCACACCCCGATTTACTTGAAAACACAAAAGAAGATTGGGAAGAAATTACAAAAGATGTGTTTAATGAAATTTTTAGAAAATCAGCGGTTAAACGAACTAAATACGAAGGCTTAAAACGTAATATAAAATTTATAAATTCCTGAAACTTAAGAAAAATTAAAAGCGGTGTTTATATGCACCATAAAAAGACTTAAATCAATAAAAACACTAATTTTGTCACTCTAAATTTTAGAGACAACTATAAGTAATCACACTATGAGTAAAGTTAGAAAACGAAGAGAAGCACTCGTCTATCATGCTAAACCAAAACCAGGCAAAATAGAAGTTGTACCTACAAAAAAACATGCCTCACAACGTGATTTAGGTCTAGCTTATTCTCCCGGAGTAGCCGAGCCTTGTATTGAAATAAATAAAGACACAAACAACGCCTATAAATATACTAACAAAGGCAACTTAGTTGCTGTAATTAGTAACGGGACAGCCGTTTTAGGCTTAGGAGATATTGGTGCCGAAGCCTCAAAACCAGTAATGGAAGGTAAAGCTTTACTCTTTAAAATATTTGCAGATATTGATGTCTTTGATATCGAAGTTGATGCTAAAGACCCCGAAAAATTCATCGAAACGGTTAAAAATATAGCCCCAACCTTTGGAGGGATTAACCTGGAAGACATTAAAGCTCCTGAAGCCTTTGAAATTGAAAACCGATTAAAAGAGGAACTGGACATACCTGTTATGCATGACGATCAACACGGGACAGCAATTATTTCAGCCGCAGCGTTAATCAATGCCTTAGAGTTAGCAAATAAAAATATTGAAGATATAAAAATTGTAGTCTCTGGTGCTGGTTCTGCTGCTATTGCATGTACCAACTTATATGCGTTCATGGGGGCTAAAACTGAGAATATTTACATGTTCGATATAGAAGGTATTGTTAGCCAGAACAGGACCGATTTACTGCCTAACCAAATGAAGTATGCTCAAAAAGATGAAACCATAAGCATTACAGAGGCGATTAAAGAGGCCGATGTATTCCTTGGACTTTCAGCAGGTGGTGTGCTTAAAGCCGAAATGCTAAAAACAATGGCTAAAGACCCTATTGTATTTGCGATGGCCAACCCAGAACCCGAAATTGACTATAACTTAGCCAAAAATACTAGAGATGATGTAATTATGGCCACTGGCCGAACCGATTATCCAAATCAAGTTAATAATGTTTTAGGCTTCCCATACATCTTTAGAGGTGCACTAGATGTTCGCGCGACAAAAATTAACGAAGAAATGAAAATGGCTGCCGTAAAAGCTATTGCAGAGCTAGCAAAAAAGCCAGTACCCGAACAAGTTAATATTGCTTATTCAGAAACGCGACTCAATTTTGGTAGAGATTACATTATTCCTAAACCTTTTGATCCACGATTAATTGGTGAAATTCCACCAGCAGTAGCAAAAGCTGCTATAAAAACAGGTGTAGCTCAACAAGAAATTAATGATTGGGTGGCTTATGAAGAAGAACTCTTAGACCGCATGGGTAGCGAAGATAAAATTACACGCCTTCTACTTAGTGGCGCAAGACGCAACCCTAAGCGTATCGTGTATGCTGAAGCCGACCACTTAGATGTATTAAAAGCTGCTCAAATTGTATGGGATGAAGGCATAGGTAAACCTATATTACTTGGAAGACGTGAGTTGATTTTAGAACTCATGGACGAAATTGAATTTGATCCTACTGATGTTGAAATTATAGATCCAAAATCTCAAAAACAACGCACACAACGGGAAGAATATGCTAAGTACCTTTGGGAAAAGAAATCTAGAAGAGGAATCACATATTTTGATGCTAAAAAGCTAATTAGAGAGCGCAACTACTTTGCCGCAATGATGGTAGAAACAGGTGATGCTGATGCAATGCTTTCTGGCTATTCTAGAGCTTATCCCTCTGTTTTAAAACCAATTTTAGAACTTATTGGCAAAGAAAAGGGGGTAGAAAAGGTAGCAGCAACCAACCTGATGAATACCTCAAAAGGACCAATTTTCATTTCTGATACGTCAATTAACATCGAACCCACATCAAATGAATTAGCAAATATCGCATTAATGACGGCTTACACAGTAAAAATGTTTGGCATAGAGCCAAATATTGCGATGGTTTCTTATTCAAATTTTGGATCCTCTAACGATCCCAAAGCCAAAACAGTTAAAAAAGCGATCGAAATCCTACACGAGCATCATCCCGATTTAGCCATTGATGGGGAGTTACAAGTCGATTTTGCGTTAAACAAACGTCTAAGAAATAGCAAGTTCCCATTTTCAAAACTTAATAATAAAAAGGTAAACACACTTATTTACCCCAATCTAGATGCGGCAAATGCCACCTATAAGTTAATTAAAGAACTTAATAGTGTAGACTCAATTGGGCCTATACTAATGGGGCTTAATAAACCCGCACATATATTTCAACTGGGTGCTAGTGTAGATGAAATGGTAAACATGTCTGCAGTCGCCGTAGTTGATGCCCAACGCAAAGAGAAAAAAGAAAACGCTTAAAAGTGGCTACGATTAATTTTCTTACATTTGGAAACTCTTAAAATCATCATAAAATGATCACTCAAATCATTGGTAAACTTGTCGAAAAAAACCCAACACATATTGTAGTAGACTGCAATGGTGTCGGCTATGAGGTCAATGTTTCGCTCAACACCTACTCACAAATCACCAATGAAGAAGCCATAAAAATTTACACCCATTTACAAGTCAAAGAAGATTCGCATACACTTTATGGCTTCATGGATAAATTTGAACGCGAAATTTTTAGAAAACTAATTAGTGTGAGCGGTATAGGTACAAGTACAGCTCGCATTATGTTATCTTCATTAACACCTCAACAAGTAGTTGAAGCTATAACAGGAGAAGATGTAACTACTATTCAAAGTGTAAAAGGCATTGGCAAAAAAACAGCCCAACGTGTGATTTTAGATTTAAAAGACAAAATTGATAAAACTGAAGAAAACACGGGTATTTCTCAACCTAGCCACAATACACATAAGAAAGAAGCGTTATCTGCACTAGAAACTCTTGGCTACAGTCGTAAAATATCAGAAAAAGTGGTAACAAAAATTATCACCGATGATCCTTCTGCGAGTGTAGAACATATTATTAAACTGGCATTGAAAAAATTATAATTCATTTGAAACCATCCATTTTTCATCAATTTAATACGGGATACTTTTTCTTACTGGGTTTTATTTTTTGTAGCCTTTCGTTAAGTGCTCAAAATACTCAAGACAGTACCAAAACCGGCTATTCGTTTGGTAATATTTTCATGGAAGACCCTAGTAGTATCTTAAAAAAGTACACCTACGATCCTATTCTAGACAAGTATATTTATACAGAAAAAGTAGATAAAGTTAATGTAAAATATCCCTTAGTCTTATCACGTGAAGAATTTGAAAAACTATATTTAGACGAACAGCTCAAAGCCTACTTTAAACAAAAATCTGATGCTGCAAATGGCAAAAATGAGGACGCGCAAAAAAACTTGATTCCTATATTTTACGTTAACAACTCGTTTTTTGAAAGTATTTTTGGAGGAAACACCATTGAGGTTATTCCTAGAGGTTCGGTTGCCGTTGATCTTGGTATACTATATTCCAAACAGGACAATCCGGCTCTATCGCCAAGAAACCAAAGCAACTTAACCTTTGATTTTGATCAACGAATCAGCTTTGGGATGCAAGCTTCAGTTGGAACACGATTACAAGTTAACGCAGAATATGACACCCAATCAACCTTTGATTTTCAAAATCAAATTAAACTCGAATACACACCGACCGAAGACGATATAGTTAGAAAGATTGAAGTTGGTAATGTTAATATGCCTATCAATAGCTCACTTATTGAAGGTGCTCAAAGTTTATTTGGAGTCAAAACACAACTTCAATTTGGAAAAACAACCATTACTGGTGTTTTTTCAGAGTTAAATTCAGAACGCCAAAACGTAAATGTAGAAGGTGGTGCAACGGTTAGAGAATTTGAGAAGTTTATTCTTGAGTATGATGAAAACCGACACTTCTTTTTAGCGCAATACTTCCGTGACCAATACAACGAGGCTTTACAAAATTATCCGTTTATAAATAGTAAATTTCAAATTACCAGAATTCAAGTTTGGGTGACCAATAGAACTAACAACTCCCAAACCTTTTCTAATGCTAGAAATATTGTAGCAGTTCAAGATATAGGTGAATCGACTCCTAATAACATTGGTTTATTTATAGATAATCAAGGTAATGTAGTAGGGTCTCCAGTGCCAAACTTTATTAACAGTCCTGGTGCTAGACCCGATAATACCAATAATAATTTTAATCCTTTAGGCATTTCTAACGGAACATCCCTTTTAAATGAAAACATAAGAGATATCGCGACGATTAATCAAGGGTTTGGAGCAGCAAATACGTTTGTGAGTGAAGGGCGTGACTATGCTATCTTAGAAAATGCTAGAGAATTAACCCAAAGCGATTATACACTTTACCCGCAGTTAGGTTACATCAGTTTAAACCAACGATTATCTAATGATGAAGTCTTAGGGGTGGCTTTTGAATACAAAACAACCGATGGTAATGTATTTAGAGTTGGTGAGTTTGCCAACGGTGGTCCAGAAGCCACACAAACTACAGAAAATCCAAATGTAGAAGGTGAGCAAATAGCTCAAAACCAAAACTTGGTGGTTAAAATGCTTAAGAGCCCAATCACTAATGTTAATGAACCGGTTTGGGATTTGATGATGAAGAACTTTTACAGCTTAGGAGCCTCACAATTAGAACAAGACGGCTTCAGGTTTAACCTACTATACTCCGACCCACAACCTGTTAACTTTATTACACAAGCACCAAATACTACCGAAACTTTACCTTTAGATGTTGAAAATCAAAACTTATTAAGGGTTTTTGAACTAGACCAACTCAATGCTAATAACGACCCTATTTCTGGTGGTGATGGATTTTTTGACTTTGTAGAAGGTCTAACAATAGATTCGCAAAATGGTCTTATAAAATTTACAAAAGTCGAACCTTTTGGGGAATACTTATTTAATAAATTAGATAATACGCCAAATTCTGGCACCGAAGTTTACGATAACCCAAATTCCTATAATGGCAACCAATCAAAATATGTGTTTAGAAGCCTATACGAGACTACAAAAACACAGGCACAGCAAGAAGAGGCCGAAAAGAATAAGTTTCAATTAAAAGGACGCTACAAAGCCTCAGGCAGTGATGGTATTCCCATTGGGGCATTTAATGTACCACGAGGCTCAGTGACTGTTACCGCTGGCGGAAGAGAACTTCAAGAAGGCGTAGATTACACGGTTAATTACGAGTTAGGCCGCGTTAACATCTTAGATGAAGCTTTATTAGCTTCAAACACACCGATTAATATTTCTACCGAAAATAATGCCTTATTTGGACGGCAAACCAAACGATTTACAGGGATTGATGTTCAGCATCGCTTTAGTGAAAAGCTTCAATTTGGTGGTACATTTTTAAACTTAAATGAACGCCCAATTACCCAAAAAGCAGACTATAATACCGAACCAATTAATAACTCAATTTACGGTTTCAATTTAAAGTATGATACCGATGTTCCCTTATTTACTCGCCTTGTTAACAAGCTACCTAATATTGATACAGATGTAGAGTCGCGTTTATCATTTAGAGGAGAATTTGCTTATTTAAGGCCTGGCGCACCAAAAGGAAACGAATTTAATGGCGAAGCTACGACCTATGTAGATGATTTTGAAGGTTCACAAACTTCAATCTCAGTGTTAAGCCCTGATGCATGGCAACTATCTAGTGTTCCTGTAGGCTTTAGAGGTCCAAATGATGTAAACGGAAACTATAATGTTAACGATGACATTAGCATTAACAATTACAGAGCAAAATTAAATTGGTATACCATAGATCCCATTTTTTACAGCTCACAGAGACCAGGTGGAATTTCAGATCAAGACTTATCTCAATATTATTCAAGACGTATTTTAATTAACGAATTATTTCCAAATACAGACTTAGTCCCAGGGCAAATTCAAACTATTTTCTCGCTTGATTTACACTATAAGCCTAATGAGCGAGGCATGTATAATTACAATCCGGCTGCTGCCAATGATGGACTACTCCCTGATCCTGAACAAAATTTTGGCGGAATCATGCGTGGGCTACAAACTACAGATTTTGAACGCGCAAATGTTGAATTTGTAGAATTCTGGGTCATGGATCCCTTTATTTATGAAGAAAATGCGACTAATAATGGCGGCAAAATTGTTTTAAATTTTGGCAGTTTTTCTGAAGATATTTTAAAAGATGGTCGAAAGCAATTTGAAAATGGCTTACCAGAAGATGGTGGATTGTCTAATGTCTTAAACACTAATTTCGCAAAAGTTCCAAGTAGCCAATCCTTAGTTTATGCTTTCGATTCTACAGGCGAAGGTCGGCTTAACCAGGATGTTGGTTTAGATGGCTTGAACAATAGCGATGAAGCCGAAAAATTCACTCAGTTTGCAGGTTTTGAAGATCCTTCAAACGATGATTTTATATTTTACTTAAGCGCCGAGGGCGGTATTTTAGAACGCTACGAGCGCTTTAATGGTTTACAAGGCAATAACCCAGTTGAAGTGACCGAAAACAATAGAGGTAATTCAGCATTTCCAGATGTTGAAGATGTAAATCGTGATAACACGATGAACACCATCGACAGCTACTTTGAATACGAAATTCCAATATTTCCTAATATGAGCGTAGACAATAATACCAGCAATATTGCAGGTGTTAACCGCGATTATATTACAGATGTAAGAGAAACAAACGCAAGCCTTCCAAATGGGCAACAAATTCCCGTTAGATGGATTCAATACCGCGTTCCGCTAAGAACAAACCAAGAGTTTGCCATTGGAGGCATTTCTGATTTACGTTCAGTAAGATTTATGCGAATGTTTTTAACAGATTTCGAACAAGAAACTATCTTGAGATTTGGATCTTTAGATTTGATACGTGGTGATTACCTTACCTACGATCAACCTATAGTACCCGACGGAACCGATCCTGAACTTAATACTAATACGTTACTTAATGTAGAAGCAGTTAGTGAAGAAATTACCTCGGCATACGTTACACCACCAGGTGTAGTAAGAGAGCAGTTGGTAAATAATAACGTAGCGGTAAGAAATGATGAAAAATCATTGGCTTTAATTGTTAAAAACCTCGAAGCAAACGATTCAAGAGGTGTGTTTAAAAACTATCAAATAGATATGCGCCAGTATGAAAATCTTGAAATGTTTCTACATGCACAATCTTTACCCGCACCAAGCCCGCAGTTACAAGATAATGATCTAGTAGCTTTTATTCGAATGGGAATTGACTTTACAGATAACTTCTATCAAATTGAAATCCCTTTAACCGTTAGTGACCCTTCAGACATCACAGCACGAGGCGTATGGCCTGAAGAAAACGACCTTAAACTACCGCTTGATTTACTGCAAGAAATAAAATCGGTGGTTCTAGGAAATGATGCCTTTAGTAACTTAGATTTAAACTTTTTTAACGAAGATCTATCGCCTTCAGCTAATATCACACCTGGCCAATTACGTGTGGGGATTAAAGGAAATCCTAGCTTTGGTAATGTTCGGGTATTAATGCTTGGACTAAGAAATGCTTCAGGACAAAATGTATCTGGTAATGTTTGGTTTAATGAATTACGCTTATCTGGCTTAAAAAATCAAGGCGGTTGGGCTGCAGTAGCAAATATGGACACTAATTTTGCAGATTTTGCAAATATTTCAGCCTCAGGACGCCGAAGCACGATTGGTTTCGGAGGAATTGAAGAAGGACCTAACCAACGAAGTCGAGAAGATGTGCAAGAATATAATGTTGTAACTGGCTTAAATTTAGGACAACTTTTACCTGAACAATGGGGCATTAAAATTCCGTTTACCTATAGCCGTGGAGAAGAATTAATCACACCCCAGTTTGATCCTGTCTATCAAGATTTAGAACTTCAAACTTTACTAGATAATGCTGAAGATCAGGAAACAGAAGACCAAATTTTAGAGCAAGCTGAAACCTATACGAGGCGCCAAAGTGTAAGCGTTATTGGATTACGAAAAGACCGAACAAATCAAGAACGTACACCAATGCCTTACGATATTGAAAACTTCACGTTTTCTGGCACCTATAATCAGGAAGATTACAGAGATTTTGAAATTGAAAAATCTAAAGACCAAACTGTAGATGCCAGCTTAACCTATGAGTATAACGTAGAACCCATAAAAGTTGAGCCCTTTAAAAATATGGAGCTATTTAATAGCCCTTATTTTGAACTCATTAAAGATTTCAATTTTAATTTATTACCAACTTCAATCTCGGCATCTTCAAATATTAATAGGCAGTATAATGAACTTCAATTTAGAAACACATTACTTACTGAAGAAAGCATTGGCGCGCCTACTTTATATCAACGTAACTACTTTTACGATTGGCAATATGTAATTGATTATAAATTAACCGATAATTTAAATCTAAACTTCAACTCGTCTACTAACCGAATTGTAAGAAATTTTATTGATGAAGACAATAATCAAGACAATAGTGTTGGAGTTTGGGATGATTTTTTAAATTTTGGAGTACCCAATCGTCATTACCAGAAACTTCAAGTTAACTACACACTTCCCCTAGAAAAACTCCCGTTTTTAAAGTTTGTACGAGCACAGTATTCTTACACTGGAGATTTTATGTGGACAAAGGGATCTGAAATTCTAAGAGGCTTAGACAATATTCCTAATTTAGGGAATACTGTTCAAAATTCGTCTACGCATAACCTAAATGCAAGTCTAACCATGTCACGGTTATATAGCTATTTAGGACTTGAAAAGAAAGTCGCACGCGGGAATACTAACAATTCACAGAACAGACTTAATGCACGGCGACGAGGTAACTCTTTAGAGCAAGTAGCTAAACAAGAAAAAACCAAAACCAAACAACCAAGCGAACTATCGACTAAAGACAAAGCGGTAAACACGTTAATCGGATTAATTACAGCCGTAGATCGCGTTCAAGTGAATTATTCGAACACAGAAGGAATATTCTTACCGGGTTACACTAACAATATTGGCTTTGGTGGCACATTTAAACCCACAGCCGGTTTTACCTTTGGAAGCCAGAGAGATGTAAGAAGAGAAGCCGCAAGAAGAGGTTGGTTAACCATGTATCAAGATTTTAATGAAGAATATACAAAAACCACAAATGAACAACTAGATCTCCAAGCTGGGATTAGATTACTGCCTGGCCTAACCATAGATCTTACCGCCAACCGCCTATATTCCGATACCTATACTGAAAATTATAGTGTAGACCCAACTACACTAGAATACCAATCTATAACACCTAATCGGTTTGGTAACTTTAGTATTTCTACAAATATGATTAATACTGCATTCACCACGAGTAGTCGTGATGTTTCTGCTACTTTTGATCAATTTAAAGAAGATCGACTTACGATTGCAAACCGCTTAGCAACAAGAGCGGGTATTAATATCAATAACCCAGATAATCTAGACGAAAATGGCTACCCTATCGGCTTTGGAAGAAATAGTCAAGACGTATTATTACAAGCCTTTTTGACAGCATACACTGGTTCTGATGCCTCAAGTTCCAATTTAAAAATATTTAAAGACACCCCTTTACCTAATTGGAATTTAAAATATACCGGTTTAATGCGTTTAGATTGGTTTAAAGAACGTTTTGTAAGATTTTCCATACAACATGCCTATAGTTCTAACTTTACCATTAACCAATTTCAAAGTAATTTAGAATACAATAGACAAGATCCATTTAGCATTTCAAACCTAGACCAAAATGGAAATTATAACAGTGAATTAGTGATTGCCAATGCTAACTTAGTA
>CBFHKB010000002.1:0-70868 GCA_965656295.1 Psychroflexus sp. | reverse complement strand
AATTGTAACCCGTGGCGAAATTACTCAAGATGTTTTAGAAAAAAGAGCGTCTTTACTCAATAACGACTCTGTTCATGCTGATTTTAACGGAACTGTAAGTGTTGATTTTAAAAATAAAGCATTAATTATTAATGATACTACAGTCCATTTTATATCTGCTAATGCCCCTGAAGATATAGATTATACAAAGTATGACATCACTAATGCATTAATTATAGATAATACGGGAGCATTTAGAGACAAAGAAGCTTTAAGTAGACACTTAAAAGCGAATGGAGCTTCGAAAGTACTTTTAACAGCACCAGGAAAAGGTATCCCTAATATTGTTCATGGCGTAAACCAAAAGGATTACGACACCTCTAAAGTCGACATTTTTTCGGCAGCTTCATGCACTACAAATGCCATTACACCCATATTAAAAGCAGTAGAAGATACTTTTGGTGTTTCTCATGGTCACCTAGAGACCATCCACGCTTACACCAACGACCAAAATTTGGTTGATAATATGCATAGTAAATACCGAAGAGGTCGTGCAGCTGCATTAAATATGGTAATTACAGAAACCGGTGCCGGAAAAGCCGTTGCAAAAGCTTTACCTCAACTGGAAGGTAAATTAACCTCTTCAGCTATTCGAGTTCCCGTTCCAAATGGATCTCTTGCCATATTAAACTTAAGTCTTAACAAAGAAACCACTAAAGATGAACTTAATAACTGCATTAAATCCTACGCTTTAGAAGGTGATTTAGTTGAACAAATTAAATACTCTATTGATAATGAATTAGTATCTAGTGATATCGTAGGCAATTCTGCCCCTTCGGTGTATGATAGTTATGCTACTATTGTAGACGGTAAATCCAAAAATGCAATTGTATACATTTGGTACGATAACGAATATGGATACAGCCACCAAGTCATCAGGTTGGCTAAATACATTTCTAATGTAAGGCGTTTTACGTACTATTAGAATGTTTGTTTCTTTTGATTTCAGGATTACCCTTAGCTTTTAGCTAAGGGTTTTTTTGTACTTTTACACACAATTAATCAAATGAATTAACAAGTAATCCTATGAAATCTCATCGCCTAATTTTTTTATTTACCATACTATATCTTAGTTTTATGCCATCGGGCTTAGCTCAAGCTGAAATTGATTCAACCAGCAATTCTGTGGTAGATCAATTTGAAAATGTTGTGAAAAAATCGGGGAGCTATAAAGAATATAAAGTTATAGAAAAAGTTGCCATCAGAAATTTACAATCTAAAGTCAAAGCTGAAATTAATCAACTTGAAGCTGAAATTTTAAGTCATAGTAAAACAATTTTAGAAAAAAACGAAAAAATTGAAGACTTAAAGTTAGAGGTTAAACGTTTAAACGAACGTGCATTAGCTCTTGAAAATCAACAGAATGAGATGAAGTTGTTTGGCACAATTAATCTTACAAAAAACACATACCGCTTAATTTTATGGCTAGTGGTTGTTTTATTGTTAATCTTGCTTTTATTTTTTATGTTTAGATTTAGAAGAAGTTATATTATCAATTCTGAAATCAAAGAAAACCTAACAAATCTTGAGGACGAATTCCAAAATTACAAGCATAATGCTTTAGAAAAACAACAAAAGTTAGGTAGACAACTACAGGATGCCAAAAATGAACTTCAAAAAAACAACAGAAGTTGAAAATCGGTCATCAATTTTATGAGTTTCTAACCGAGGATACCGATGCCAGAATCTGTAAATCGATACCAGACTCTAAATGCACTAACGTCCCTAGAAATTTTAATTTAAATGTAATAAATGGCACATTAACTAAACTCGCTGAGGCCATTATTAGTCCAAGTCTTACTTTAGCTTGGATTCTAAGTTTTCTTAATGCTCCCGTATTTTTAATCGGTAGCTTAGTTCCTGCTAAAGATGTAGGATCGTTGCTTCCACAATTAATTGTTAGTGGTAAAATTAGACGCTTTGCGATACGTAAATACTTTTGGAGCATTGCTGCACTTATCCAATCACTATGTATGTTTGCAGGTGCACTTTTAATGTATTTTTTTGACCAAAAAGAATTTACCGCCTACTTAATCATCTTACTCATTTTCATTTTTAGTTTAGCTTCAGGCATTGGTTCTGTAAGTTTTAAAGATGTTGTCGGAAAAACAATTCCAAAAGGTGAACGCGGCCAAATGCTCAGCTATCGTTCAAGTTTCGGGGCTGCACTAGCCTTAATGGCTGGCTTATATTTGAGTTTTTTTGTAAAAAATCAAGGTTCAGCAAGTTTATACACATTACTTTTTGCTTCAGCAGGTATATTATGGTTTTTAGCAAGTGTTTGCTTCTATTTAATAATTGAAGAAAAAGGCGCTACCGATGGTGGTCGTTCTCCAATAAATGAACTAAAAGAAGGATTTAAGTTAATAAAAACAGATACAAATTATAGAAACTTTTTAATCACCCGTGCACTTTTAATGGGAATCCCTTTACTCCAACCCTTTTACGTTGTATTAGCTAATCAAGTTACCAACCAATCATTTAAAAGCTTAGGCTATTTAATCGTGGTTTCTAGTTTAGCACAAGTCATAAGTAGTCCATTATGGGGAAAAATAGCCGATAAATCTAGCCTAAAACTTCTTCGACTAGCAAGCGGTATAGCTGTTGGCGGAATTATATATGCGTGTATTATTACGCTCATCACTGAAGCCAATATTACTATTTATTATATTTTACCCCTATTTTTCATAAATGCAGTTGCCTACGCAGGTGCGCGTTTAAGCCGTAAAACCTATCTTGTAGATTACGCTCCTGAAGATAATAGACCAACCTATGTCGCAATGGCAAGTACATTTATTGGTGTATTCACGATTATAACCGCAAGTTTTGGCTTAATTACAGATTATTTCGGATTAATATACCAATTTATATTTTTTGGGTTGTTATTAACGATAAGCTTTATGATGAGTTACAAATTAAAAGAAATTAAGCATGAGAATTGATATAATTAGCGTTGTTCCAGATATCATCAAAAGTCCATTTGAAGGCTCGATTGTTAAGCGAGCTATTGAAAAAGAGCTAGTTGATGTTCATTTCCATAACCTTAGAGACTACACAACTAATAACTACAAACAAGTAGATGACTATCAATATGGTGGTGGTGCCGGAATGGTCATGATGATTGAACCTATCGACAAGTGTATTACCGAATTAAAAAAACAGCGTGTCTACGACGAGGTTATTTATATGACTCCAGATGGAGAAACCTTACACCAAAAAATGGCCAATCAAATTTCACTTTATAAAAATATTATCATTTTATGTGGTCATTATAAAGGTGTAGACCAACGCGTACGCGATCTATTTATAACAAAAGAAATTTCTATTGGGGATTATGTGCTTTCTGGTGGCGAATTAGGAGCTGCCATATTGTGTGATGCCGTCATCAGGTTAATTCCTGGCGTACTTGGCAATGAAACATCCGCATTAACTGACTCATTTCAAGACAACTTATTATCACCGCCCATCTATACACGACCAGCGAATTACAAAGGACTTGAAGTACCTCCCATATTATGCAGTGGTCACAATCAAAAAATTGAAGCATGGAGAGATCAGCAAGCTGTAGAACGCACAAAACATTTAAGACCAGACTTAATTAAAGAATAATTTTAAATTTTAAAATAAAAACATTAATTTTGCAATTCCTTATAAACCTCTGACGATAATCGTGAATGTTTGTAGTGGCTTAAAACTAATAATTAATAAAATGGATTTAGTTAAGTTTGTCCAAGACGAATTTGTAGAAAAAAAGGATTTTCCGGAATTTTCATCAGGTGATACGTTAACCGTATACTACGAAATTAAAGAAGGTCAAAAAACAAGAACTCAGTTTTTTAAAGGTGTAGTCATTCAAGTTAAAGGAAGTGGATTATTAAAAACCTTTACGATTAGAAAAATGAGTAGTACAGTCGGTGTTGAAAAGATTTTCCCAATCAACATGCCAGCTCTACAAAAAATTGAAGTTAATAAAAGAGGTAGCGTTAGACGTGCTCGAATTAACTACTTCAGAAATCTTACCGGTAAGAAAGCTCGAATTAAAGAAAAGCGTTCAAACTAAGATTCAAAAAAGCTTGCTAAATGCAAGCTTTTTTTTTACCCTATTATCAAATCATCAAAAAAATAAGAATACATTTTATTATTAATTATTTTTAAGCATTTATTTGAAATATTTATAATTATTAACACTATTATTTATGAGTCAAGATTCTTCACATATTGTTTACACTAAAACCGATGAAGCGCCAGCTTTAGCAACTTACTCTTTACTACCTATTATCAGAAAGTTTACCAATACGGCAAATATTAAGGTAACAAGTAAAGATATTTCCTTATCAGCGCGTATCCTAGCTAATTTAAAAGACTTCTTACCAAAACATCAACAACACGCCGATGCATTACATGAATTAGGCGAATTAGCAAAAACACCTCAAGCAAATATTATTAAATTACCTAATATTAGCGCTTCTGTTCCGCAGCTTTTAGCTGCCATTAAAGAACTTCAATCTAAAGGTTTTAGTATACCTAATTACCCTTCAACCCCAAAAACTGAAGAAGAAAAAGCAATCAAATCTGCTTACGCTAAGGTTTTAGGTAGTGCCGTTAATCCTGTTCTAAGAGAAGGTAATTCAGATCGAAGAGTTGCACAAGCTGTAAAAGAATATGCTAAAGCCAACCCGCACCGCATGGGAGATTGGAGCAAAAACTCAAAGAGTCATGTGGCTCATATGGATGAAGGTGATTTTTATGGTAGCGAAACATCGGTAACACTAACTTCTCAAGATGAAGTTAATATTGAACTAAAAACTAAAAATGGAACTACAAGCTTAAAATCTGGTTTAAAACTTGAACAAGGCGAAGTAATCGATGCTTCTGTTTTAAGCGTTGCCAAGTTGAAGCAATTCATAAAAGAAGAAATTAAAGACGCCAAAGCTAAAGGAGTTTTATTTTCAGTCCACTTAAAAGCCACCATGATGAAGGTCTCTGACCCTATCATATTTGGTTATTTTGTAACTGAATTTTTCGCTGAACTTTTTGAAAAATTCAAAGCTGATTTCGATTCTATTGGAGTAAATGCTAATAATGGTATTGGTGATGTATTTAATAAAATGAAGGACTTACCTAAAGCTAAGCAAGATGCTATAGAAAAAGAAATTCACAACATATACAAAAACCAGCCAGACATAGCCATGGTAGATTCGGACAACGGCATCACTAATTTACAAGTTCCAAGTAATGTGATTATTGACGCCTCCATGCCTGCTGCTATAAAATCTGGCGGTAAAATGTGGAACAAAAATAACGAAACGCAAGACATGAAAGCGATTATACCCGATCGCAGTTATGCAGGCATATATCAACAAGTTATAGACTTTTGCAAAACACACGGCAAATTTGATGTTACAACAATGGGCAGTGTGTCTAATGTAGGTTTAATGGCCAAAAAAGCCGAAGAATATGGTTCTCATGATAAAACCTTTGAAATACCAGAACATGGTACAGTAACTGTTAAAAATACAAGTGGTGAAACCTTATTGACGCATGAGGTCGAAAAAGGCGACATCTGGAGAATGTGTCAAACTAAAGATCTTCCTATTAAAGATTGGGTAAAACTAGCTGTTACGAGAGCAAAAGCGACCAACAATCCAGCGATTTTCTGGTTAGATGAAAATAGAGGTCATGATGCCGAGCTTATTAAGAAAGTTAATACTTACCTTAAAGAACACGATTTGAGTGGTCTTGAAGTTAAAATCATGTCCCCAAAACAAGCCATGCAATACACCTTAGAGCGTGTAAAATCTGGTGAAGACACTATTTCAGTAACTGGTAATGTGTTAAGAGATTACTTAACGGACTTATTTCCAATCTTGGAACTAGGAACTAGTGCAAAAATGCTCTCAATTGTTCCCTTACTTTCAGGTGGTGGCTTATTTGAAACAGGCGCAGGTGGCTCAGCTCCAAAGCATGTACAACAGTTTAATAAAGAAGGCCACTTAAGATGGGATTCGTTAGGTGAATTTTTAGCTTTAGCTGTTTCTATAGAAGATATAGCAGAGAAAACCAATAACGCAAAAGCTAAAGTCTTAGCCAAGACCTTACACCAAGCTAATAGCTTATACTTGAAAAGTGATAAATCACCTTCACGTCGTGTGAATGAAATTGATAATCGCGGAACACACTTTTATGTAGCGATGTATTGGGCCGATGCTTTAGCTGAACAAAATGAAGATGTAGAATTAAAAGCTATATTTAGTGAGCTTGGGAAACACCTCAAAGCTAACGAGGCTAAAATTAATCAAGAGCTACTAGATGCGCAGGGCAAACCTGTAGATGTAGATGGTTACTACTTCCCAAATGAAGAACTTGTGAGTAGACAAATGCGTCCAAGCAAAACTTTAAACAATTTGATAGATAAGTAGAATTGAAAATTACTAAAAAAAGGTAGTCGATTAGACTACCTTTTTTTACATCATACAAACAAAAAAAGCTGAATGTCAACATTCAGCTTTTTAGTAGTGTATAAAATTGCCAAATTATTTTTTAAATTTAGCGTATTTGTTTTTGAACTTGTCAATTCGTCCAGCAGTATCAACTAACTTAGTTTTACCAGTATAAAACGGATGAGATGTTCTTGAAATTTCTAACTTAACTAAAGGGTATTCAACACCATCAACATCAATAGTTTCTTTAGTTTGAGTAGTAGATTTTGTTAAAAACACCTCATTATTAGACATATCTTTAAAAGCAACTAATCTATAATTTTCTGGATGTATCCCTTTTTTCATTGTTCTATTATTTTAATCAGGCTGCAAATTTAGATAAAATTTAAAATTACACAAAATTATTTCAACAAAATATCTAAAATTGAAGCGCTTAACATACTAAGTTTTTTGATTACTTTCGTAGCTTCAATTATATGTGATAATATACCTCATCTTATGAACGATCAAAATTTATCTATCAAACCTTACGCCCAACGCTTTGGACTCATATTTGGTGGTGCCCAAATACTCATTTTATTGTTAGTGTTTGCTTTTAATTACACTCAAAATTTTGGGATTAGCATTTTAAACTTGGTCACCAATATTTTTATTGTGTTTTATGCCATACATCTTTACAAAATCGATAATGGCGCACAACTTTCATTTTCAACAGCGCTTAAAATTGGTTTAGCTGTTGGTGCGATTGGCGGTGTACTTTATGCTATCTATAATTATATTCATTATAGCTATATTCAGCCAGAATTTATAGAAGCTATGAAAGAAGAGTCTATAACAGCGATTGAAGCTGAAATTGAACGCCAAAGCATGAAACCTAAAGAGGCCGAAGTTGCTAAGTCGGTGGCTTTAATTTTTACCTCGCCGTTTGCGATTTCTACAATGGCTATAATTTCAATAATGCTCAAAACCTTCTTTATCAGCTTATTTGTTGGTCTCATAAAGAAAAACTAATTGCATGCAGTTATCTATCGTTATCCCATTACTAAATGAAGAAGAGTCTTTAAAAGAACTACATGAGTGGATTGTCCAAGTGATGAACGCCCATGAGTTCACTTATGAGATTATATTTATTGATGATGGCAGTCGTGATAACTCATGGCCTATTATTACGCACCTAGCAAATCAACACCCAGAAGTAAAAGCAATTCAATTCACCAAAAACTTTGGTAAATCCCAAGCACTTGCAGCAGGATTTAAATTAACCCAAGGTGAGGTAATAATTACGATGGATGCTGATTTACAAGATAATCCTGAAGAAATACCTGAACTTTACCATATGATTGTAAATCAAAAATATCAATTGGTTTCAGGTTGGAAGAAAAAACGATATGATTCTATCTTATTTAAAAATTTCCCTTCAAAAATATTTAATGCAGCGGCTAGATTAGTTTCAGGACTAAAGCTCCATGATTTTAACTGCGGCTTAAAAGCCTATCATAAAGATGTGGTTAAAACCATTAAGCTAAGTGGCGAGATGCATCGCTATATTCCTGTTCTTGCCAAAAATGAAGGCTTTACAAAGATTAGTGAAAAAGTAGTTAAACATCAAGCTCGAAAATATGGCCATACTAAATTTGGCGCTGAGCGTTTCGTAAATGGCTTTCTCGATTTGCTCACCATTTGGTTTTTCTCTAAATTTGGAAGACGCCCTATGCATCTATTTGGTGCCTTTGGAACTTTAATGTTTCTAGTTGGCTTTATTTCAGCATTTTGGATTGGCGCCTCCAAACTGTACAAGGTTTATAACCAATTGCCAAGCATTTTAGTGGTCGATAATCCTTGGTTTTACATCGCACTTACCGCCATGTTAATTGGAGTACAATTATTTATAGCCGGTTTTATTGGCGAATTAATATTGAAAAACAACCAACATAAATCGACTTACACCATCAAAGATCAATTAAACTAATAGACGATGAGCACTTTTCAAGACAATGCAAAACAGTGGTTAAATAGCGCTGTTTTTGATCAGCAAACCATAACTGAAGTTCAAAGACTTTTAGACCATGACCAAAAAACTTTAGAAGAAGCTTTTTACAAAAATCTTGCGTTTGGAACTGGTGGTATGCGCGGTGTTATGGGACCTGGAACTAATCGAATTAATAAGTACACCTTGGGTAAAAATACCCAGGGAATTTCAAATTATTTACATAAAGTGTTTCCTAGTCAAACATTAAAAGTTGCTATCGCTTACGATTGCCGTCACAACAGTCAAGCCTTTGCTTACGAAGTCGCTAATGTCTTTTCAGCCAATAATATACAAGTATTTATTTACCCCGAATTACGCCCAACACCACTTCTCTCCTATTCAGTTAAACATTTAAACTGCCATTGTGGTATTGTACTCACCGCGAGTCATAATCCGCCTGAATATAATGGTTACAAAGTTTACTGGCAGGATGGCGGTCAATTAGTCCCACCACAAGATGCCGCAATTATTGAAGAAATTGAGCGCTTAGATTTTGATGAAATTAATTTTGAGTCCAATGCTGAATTAATTACTGAGCTTGACCCGACCACTGAAAAGGACTTTATTAAAGATGCCATTAAAAACGGTAGCTTTTCTACACCAGCTGAAGCCAAAGATTTACTAAACATAAGCTTCACTTCGCTTCATGGCACGTCGATCACAATGGTTCCACAAACATTAGAAGCAGCAGGCTATACACAATTACATATTGTTGAAGAACAGGCCAAACCAGACGGAGATTTCCCAACAGTAAAATCGCCTAACCCTGAAGAGCCCGAAGCTTTAAAAATAGCGCTTGAATTAGGCCAAAAAACAAACAGTGATTTAGTGATAGGAACCGATCCCGATAGTGACCGACTTGGCATTGCAGTAAGAAACCTAGACGGTAAACTTCAGCTGTTAAACGGCAACCAAACCATGGTGCTAATGACTAGCTTTTTGCTTGAACAATGGCAAAAAGAAGGTCGATTAAAGAATAATGAATTTGTAGCTTCAACTATCGTATCAACCCCAATGATGAGGGTTTTAACTGAGAGCTTTGGTGTAGACTATAAAGAAAGTTTAACTGGCTTCAAATGGATTGCTAAACTTATTAAAGACCATCCTGATACAAACTTTATTGGTGGTGGCGAAGAAAGCTTTGGCTTTATGGTTGGTGACTTTGTTCGTGATAAAGATGCTGTAACTTCTATTTTACTGGTTTGTGAAATGGCTGCACAGCAAAAGGCGGCAGGCAAAAGCCTTTTCGAAAAGTTAGTAGAATTGTATCAAGACCACGGATATTTTAAAGAACATTTAGTAGCACTTGTTAAAAAAGGAATTCGAGGTGCTGAAGAAATCAAGCAAAAAATGATTAACTTAAGAGAGCAACCCTTGAACCTTATAGATGGTGAAAAAGTAGTTTTAATTGAAGACTACCAAACAGGTATTGCCAAAAATTTACAAGATCATAGCACCTATAAACTAGATATACCAAAATCTAATGTGCTTATTTATTACACCGAGAACGGAACTAAAGTTGCCGCGCGGCCGAGCGGAACTGAACCTAAAATAAAGTTTTACATCAGTGTAAACACGAGTCTAGAACAGCAAAAAGAGTTCGAATTAGTATCGGCTAAATTAGATACAAAAATTAATAGAATTGTAAACGAATTAGGCATTGCCTAAACACCCAAAGTAATGATCTACTTTAAAAAAATTATTCGCTTTGCGAAACCCTATAAACGTTATGCTGTTTTAAATATTATTGCAAATGCGTTTTATGCTATTTTTAGTGCCTTATCGTTTATTGCATTAATTCCTATGTTGGATGTTTTATTTGGCCAAAACGAGCGCAAAGAGAATGACGTAATAACCAAACCAACCTACGAAGGACTATCAACTGCAAAAGATTATTTTAAAGACTATTTTGCCTTCCAAGTGAATAATTTTGCTGAAGATGATGCTTCTAAAGCACTCATGCTAGTGATTGGTTTAGTAGTTATCTTATTCTTACTCAAAAATTTATCTAACTACCTGGCGATGTTTTTTATTACGTTTTTGCGTAATGGCGTTTTAAAAGATCTGCGTAATGCATTGTACAAAAAAACCGTGGAACTTCCTTTATCGCATTATTCAGAAAAGCGTAAAGGCGATACTATTGCACGTATTACAAGTGATGTCTTAGAAATACAACATTCATTCTTATCTATTTTAGAACTTATTGTTCGTGAACCTCTAACCATTATCGTAACCATTATAATGATGCTTTTAATCAGTGTTAAGCTAACTGTTTTTGTATTTATATTTATACCTGTTTCTGGATTTGTTATTTCACTAATTGGTAAATCACTTAAAAAGCAATCAGACCTGGTTCAAAAAGAACAAGGTTATTTTTTATCTATTTTAGAAGAAACACTTGGTGGGCTAAAAATTATAAAAGGATTTAATGCCGAAGGTATTTTTTATAATAAGTTTAAATCATCTACCACCAATTTCTACAATTATTCAAACCGCTTACTCAATCGTCAAAACTTGGCCTCTCCAGCTTCAGAGTTTTTAGGAATTGCTGTAATTTCGGTATTATTATGGTATGGTGGCAATATGGTACTTACCGATGGTTTACTTGACGGAAGTAGCTTTATTGCATACATGGGACTAGCCTACAATATACTAACACCTGCGAAAGGAATTTCTAAAGCATCTTACAATGTTAAAAAAGGAAATGCAGCTGCTGAGCGTGTTCTTGAAATTTTAGAAACCGATAATCAAATCAAAGATCCCGAAAATGTCATTTCAAAATCAAAATTTGAATCTGAAATTCGTATTGAAAACTTATGGTTTAAATATGAAGATGACTATGTGTTAAAAGACTTTTCTTTAACAGTTAAAAAAGGACAAACCGTTGCACTTGTTGGACAATCCGGCAGTGGAAAATCGACCATTGCTAACTTACTAACTCGCTTCTATGACGCTAATAAAGGACGTATAAAATTAGATCAAACCGATGTTAAATCGATGACGCAAAAAGACTTGCGCCAACTAATGGGACTCGTAACACAGGATTCCATTTTATTTAATGATACGATTGCAGAAAACTTAAGAATCGGTAAACCAAATGCAACAAAAGAAGAACTGGTAGAAGCACTTAAAATCGCAAATGCTTACGAGTTCGTAATGGGTTTACCCCAGGCTTTAGAAACAAATATTGGTGATAGTGGTAATAAATTAAGTGGCGGTCAAAAACAGCGGCTATCTATAGCTCGTGCGGTACTTAAAAATCCACCTATCATGATTTTAGACGAAGCAACTTCAGCATTAGATACAGAAAGTGAGCGCTTGGTACAAAAAGCACTTGAAAATATGATGCAAAATCGAACATCTGTCGTAATTGCACACCGATTATCAACCATACAAAATGCAGATCAAATTGTGGTCATGCATCGAGGTGAAATGGTTGAACAAGGCAAACATGAAGATTTAATGATGAAAAATGGAAGCTATAGAAAGCTTGTAGAAATGCAATCTTTTGAATAAATAAAGTGAATTGACAGAAGAGGAAATCATATCTAATTTAAAATCTGGACAACGCTCTGAAGAAGCATTCTCCGCTTTGGTAAACGAACACAAAGTGAGGCTCTACTGGCATATAAGGCATATGGTCAAAACACATGAAGATGCTGATGATGTTCTACAGAACACCTTTGTGAAGGTCTATAAAAATATCAAACGTTTTAAAGGCGAAAGTAAATTATACAGTTGGATGTACCGTATCGCAACAAACGAGTCTATCACTTTTTTAAATAAAAAAGCTAAGAAAAAAAACATTAGTGTTCCTGAACTCAAAGACTACATTATTAACTCGTTAGAAAGTGATGTATATTTCGAAGGTGATCAAATTCAGTTAAAACTGCAAAAAGCTATAGAAACGCTTCCTGAAAAACAAAAACAAGTGTTTATGATGAAATATTTTGAAGATTTACCTTATAAAGAAATGTCTGAAATATTAAATACAAGCGAAGGCGCATTGAAATCTAATTACCATCACGCCACAAAAAAAATTGAAAAATATTTGAAAAATAATTAAACCTTTAAATTCATAAAGTGTCTAATAATCAAATGAATAAAATTAAGAAAACATATCAGAAAAAGTCAGGTTTTAAAACCCCAGACAACTACTTTAAGGAGTTTGAGATTAACGAACTGGACCTTTTAACTAAAGACCATTTTAAAGTTCCTTCAAACTATTTTGAAGACTTTAAAGTCAACACGCCTCTAACCTCTAAAGTTATACCACTTAGAACAAAAGTAATTGCTTTTGTTTCGAGCATGGCTGCTGCGATAGCTGCAATTGTTTTAGCACTTAACTACAATTCTAAAATTGCTCCACAAACCACTTACTTTTCAACAATTGCCCCAAGTGAAATCGAGAATTACATCGAATATGAATTAGATAATCCTGAAGATTATATTAATAGTAGTTTAATTATAGACTTCAATAATGTTGAAAGTTCGAAACTAAGCTCTGAAGAAATTGCTAATTACCTTGGTGACGACTTATACGATAATGATTATTCAAATAACTAAAATGAAAAAAATACTGTTTATACTAATTATCACATTAAGCAGCTTAAGTTTTAGTCAAACTGATGACAAAATAGAGCAGCTTAAAATTGCGTTTTTCACAGAGGAACTTGAACTTTCCCCTGAAGAAGCCAAATTATTTTGGCCCGTTTACAACAAGCATACTAAAATTTACTATAACTTGAGAGATCAAGATTGGTCATCAATTAAAAAACGCTTAGACAAAATTGAAAGTTTATCTGAAACTCAGGCCAACCAGTTACTCAGCGATTATTTAGAGTATAAGTCTCAACGTAATAAACTTAGAGTTAATTATGTTAGAGAGTTAAAAGAAGTCATTTCTCCTAAACAAATTATGATGCTTAAAAAAGCAGAATATGACTTTAACAAAAAACTGATAAAACAATACAGCTCTAAATCTTCGAGTAACAACTAATTGCTTAAATTTGTCGCAAAAATTTGTTAATGCGCCTACATAGGAATTTAGTATTTGCTGTCGTGGATACACTTCACTCCATATTTAATGATAATAAATATGCCGATAAAGAAATCTCAAAGACACTAAAGCGCGATAAACGTTGGGGATCAAGAGACAGAGGTTTTATTGCCGAAACAACTTACGATATTGTAAGATGGAAACGTTTGTACTCTAATATTGCTGAAGTCAAGTCTCCCTACTCTAGACCAAACTTATTTAGACTCTTTACCGTTTGGGCTACATTAAAAGGAATCGAAATACCAGATTGGCCACAATTTGAAGCAACCCCTACAAGACGAATCAAAGGTAGGTTTGATGAATTATCAAAAATCAGAAAATACCGTGAGTCTATTCCTGATTGGTTAGATAATCTAGGAGAAAAAGAACTCGGGGATTCGATATGGACTAAAGAAATTGCTGCTCTTAACCAACAAGCACCTGTAGTTTTAAGGGTAAACACGCTTAAAACAAGCCTTAAAGAAGCGCAGTTTCAACTAGACGAAGAAGGGATTGCCACAAAATCTATTAAAAATCACCCTTCAGCATTAGAGTTATACGAACGTAAAGATGTATTTAAAACCGATAGTTTTAAAAAAGGCTTTTTTGAGGTGCAAGATGCTTCTTCTCAAAGAATTGCTGAGGCATTAGATGTTAGTCCTGGCATGCGAGTGGTTGACACTTGTGCTGGAGCCGGAGGCAAAAGCCTTCACTTAGCTGCTTTGATGGAAAACAAAGGACAAATAATTGCCTTAGATATTTATGCCAACAAACTTAAAGAATTAAAACGTCGCGCTAAAAGAGCTGGCGCTCATAACATAGAAACTCGACCAATTGAAAATTCGAAGGTTATTAAGAAGTTATATAATTCAGCCGATCGTGTTTTAATCGATGCTCCTTGCACAGGCCTTGGCGTTTTAAGACGTAACCCAGACGCTAAATGGAAACTTAGCGAAGACTTTGTAGCTCAAATTGTTAAAGAACAGCAAGAGATTTTACAGCGTTACAGCCAAATACTTAAAAAAGATGGTCTATTGGTGTATGCAACTTGTTCTATACTACCTAGAGAAAACCAAGATCAAGTCAACATATTTTTAAGCTCAGATCATGGACAGTCCTTTGAATTATTAAAAGATTATAAAATCATGTCGCACACAAGCGGCTATGACGGATTCTATTTAGCAGTTTTAAAAAAGAAAACAAATTAGTTACATGAACAAAATAATTTACTTTTTAAGCCTTTTAATTGGCTTAAGTTCACTTTCCCAAGCGCAAGCCCCAACCGGTTATTATGATAATGCACAAGGTTTAACTGGATATAATTTAAAAACAGCTTTGAATCAAATTATAGATGATGTTAATGATGGTAATGGGTTCCCGTTTCATGAAGACCAAGGTTATGGCGCTCTATACGATGCCTATTCAAATCCAAATAGCGGCGATACAGATAATTATTATGAAGATGATGGAACTGTATTAGATATGTACTCCGAAAAACCAACGACTCAAGACAGCTATAATTACAATCACTTCAATGCTCAATGTGGTAACTATAATAGTGAAAATGACTGCTACAACCGTGAACATTTAGTACCACAATCAACTTTTAATAGTGCATCCCCAATGAAAAATGACTATTTTCATGTGATTCCAACAGATGGTTACGTCAATGGACAACGCGGTAGTTTCCCTTTTGGCGAAGTTAGCAACGCAGCATGGACTTCGACCAATGGTTCAAAACGTGGTCCAAATACCTTTCCAGGTTATAATGGTACTGTGTTTGAGCCTATAGATGAATTTAAAGGCGACATTGCTCGTTCAGTACTATATTTTGCAGTTAGATACGAACAAGAATTTAGCTCAAGCTGGGATAATAACGAAGTACTAACAGATAACGATCCTAATCAATTTTATGTGCAGTGGTACATTGATTTATTAATAAGCTGGCATTTAAGTGACCCTGTAAGTCAAAAAGAAATAGATCGAAATAATAATGGTTTTATGTTTCAGGGTAACCGAAATCCATTTATAGACAACCCTCAATTTGTACAATTAATTTGGGATCCCAATCCTGATACAGAAGCGCCAACAGCACCTTTAAATTTATCAGCGACAAATACCACAGATTCAAGTGTACAATTAAGTTGGACTGCCTCAACAGATAACGTAGCCGTAACTGAATATAGTATTGAACAAGATAATGTGAGCCTAGCGAGTGTAGACCAAAACCAATTAAGCTATCAAGTAAATGGGCTGGCGCCAGAAACACTTTATAATTTCAGAATTGTTGCTTTAGATGGCAGTGGTAATACTTCAAACCCTAGCAATAACCTTGAGGTCACTACTCTTGCAGCTCCAAATTATTTAATAGACGAAGACTTCAACAATTGTAATAACGTTGCTTTTGAGTCTATTAGTGAATCCGGTAATGAAGAATGGACATGTACCGATGAATTTGGAGAAAACAATTCAGGAAGCTACCAGATGAATGCTTTTAGCGGCGGTAGCACCGAAAGCGGTATTGATTGGTTAATTACCAGTGAGCCACTAAATTTCGACGCTATTTCTACTGCTTTACTGAGTTTTTACGTAGATGCTAGTTTTGGAAACACACCACTACAGCTTTTGTATTCTACCGATTATTCAAGTGAAAACAGTCCATCACAATCAACTTGGAACACGGTACCTAACGTTAACATTCCTCTTCATTCTACTGGCGGAAGTGAAGAAGAATTTTATGACTTTATACAATTAGATATTTCAGCTATTAATGGTAGCAACGTATTTCTAGCCTTTAAATATGACACCACAGATGGCCAAAATGCAACCCGTTGGACCGTAGATAATTTCAGAATTGAAGCTGAAGTGCTTAGCGCCTTTAACCCTAATTCTATTCAATTAAAGATTTACCCTAATCCTACTAAAAATAAAATTATTTACGTGAATAGTGAGACTGAACTCTCACAAATTCAGATTTATGATTTGAATGGGAAATTAATGAGAACAAATGAAGTCTCTGGAAAAAACCAAGTTTATTCGGTTGAAGGTATTCAACAAGGGATATATCTCTTAGAAATCCAATCTTATAAAGGTCATAAACGTGTTGAAAAGCTTATAATTAGGTAAAAACATAAGCCTTTAAATTAAAAAGTCCAAATCTAAAGATTTGGACTTTTTAATTTATAACTTAGTTCAAATAGAACTTAATTACTATTGACTACTTCCAGACTTCATCATGATAGATTGCAAACGCTGTTGTAATTCTGGACTAGATTGCATTTTAGCCATGATAGATTCGTAAAGCTTCATCTCTATTCCACTTGATTTAATCTTTTCTTCCATTGAAGCTTGTATGGTTTTCTGCATACTTTCAATTTTAGCAAGTGCCGATTCGAATTTCTTTTTTTCTTCTTCGGTAGCTTCAACTTCTTTATTAGGATTGTTAGAGGCTTGGTACATTTCGTTAAAACGTTGAGGCTGTAAACCCGTTTCTTGAATAACACCCATCATTTGCTGTTGAATTTTCATGCTTTCTTGTTGTACGACTTGATAAGCATTAGCAAATTGTTCTAATTGCTTATCTGAGATACTACTATCTTCAGTTTGCGCAAAGCTTAAACTTGCAAATAAAACACATACGGTAAAAAAAAATTTTCGTAACATAATATAATTTTAAATTTCAGCAATTATAACCAATGCGACTTCCAATTAAAAACTTTGAGCGTTAAGATTTGAACTTCTACTTTTCAAAAAGCTTTGCCTTTTCCCAATAAACATCCATTTGTTCTAAAGTTAAATCTTTTAGTTGAAGATGGTCTGCTTTGGTTGCTTTTTCCATAAACTGAAAACGATTGATAAATTTTTTATTGGTTCGTTCAAGAGCATTTTCGGGATTTACCCCTAGGAAACGGGCATAATTAATTATTGAAAATAAAACATCTCCAAACTCAGCTTCAACTTGATCAGCATTTCCTTGACGAACCTCACTCGAAAGTTCATCTAACTCTTCCTTGACTTTATCAAACACTTGGTGATCATGCTCCCAATCAAATCCTACTCCAGCCACTTTATCTTGAATGCGATTGGCTTTAACCATTGCAGGCAAGGATTTTGGAACACCTTCCAACACCGAAGATTTACCCTCTTTGAGTTTTAAGGCTTCCCAGTTCTTTTTCACGTCATCTTCATTAGCCAATTTAACATCACCATAAATATGAGGGTGGCGGTCTATAAGCTTATCGCATATTCCATTGGCCACATCAGCAATATCAAAAGCCTTTTTTTCGCTCCCTATTTTAGCATAAAATACAATATGTAAAAGCACATCTCCAAGTTCCTTTTTAACTTCTTCTAAATCATGATCTAAAATAGCATCGCCGAGTTCATAAACTTCTTCTATGGTTAAGTGCCTTAAACTCTCAAGGGTTTGCTTTTGGTCCCATGGACATTTTTCGCGTAAATCGTCCATAATATCAAGTAGCCTACCGAAGGCTTGCAATTGGGTTTCTCTAGTCGCCATAAATTATAATTTGCTTAAAATTACGCATAAAAAAACCCCAAATCTAAAATTTGAGGTCAATAATTTATTGATGTTTTTCTTAAGCTTTTGAGGTTGTTTTAGCTTCTGTCGATTTAGGCTCAGACTCTTCTTCTTTTTCATCAACTTCAGCTTGAAAATCGAAATTTTGATCGACTAAGATGTTATACCACTGAATTAATTTCTTAATATCACTTGTGTATACGCGATCTTCATCATACTCAGGTAATACTTCACGCAAAAACTCTTCTAACTGGGCTTTAGACGATTTGTGATCTATGGCCTTTTGACCTTCTATTTTTTTATTAATTTCATTAAACACCACATTTAGAGGGATTTCTTCAGTATAGGTGTAAATAGCAATTTCACTAAGCATGCTCACGTTATTTTGAATGTTAACGGGCAACTTTTTACCATCGATTAAGGACTTGGCAATAAAACCATTTCTAGTTTTAGCAGCCAACTCATATAAGCCTGGTTTTCCTGATATAGAAAGAATTTTATCTAAAGTCATAATTGTTATTTTTTTGGACGCAAATATGCGACTTGTGATTAAATAAGCAAAAGTTTAACGGCGTTTTTTTAACTTAGGAAAACGCATACGGTAATCTATATTAATTTTACCCTTAGAGATGTTAGCAAGCTTCCCTTTAATTAAACGCTTTTTAAGGCTCGATATACGATCGGTAAACAAAACACCTTCTATGTGATCATATTCGTGTTGAATCACTCGAGCTGCTAGACCTGTGAACTCTTCGGTATGTTCATCAAAGTTTTCATCGAGATAAGTCATTTTGATATTTGGTTTTCTAAAAACATCTTCCCGAACATCTGGAATACTTAAACAACCTTCATTAAAATCAAATTCATCTCCTGTCTCTTCTATAATTTGTGGATTTATAAATACTTTTTTAAAGCCATTTAAAACGTCTTGTTCTTCAACTGTTAACTCTTCACTTTCAGCAAATGGAGAAGCATCAATAACAAACAAACGAATAGAAAGGCCAATTTGTGGTGCAGCTAAACCAACACCATGAGCATTATACATGGTTTCCCACATATCATCTATCAATTGATCCAGTTTTGGATAGGCCTGAGTAATGGGTTGAGCTTTCTTTTTTAAAACAGGATCACCGTAAGCCACAATAGGTAATAACATACGCTAAATTTTCGGGCAAAATTAATGAATACTAACTAATTAATCATCAATTAAGATAGTTTTGTAAAATTATAGTCGCGCTTATTTCGTCGATTAAGGCTTTGTTTCGGCGTTTTTTTTGCTTTAAACCTGAATCGATCATGGTTTGAAAAGCCATCTTAGATGTAAACCTTTCATCGATACGTTTAATGCTAATATGTGGAAACTTCTGCTGTAAATCTTCAATTAAAAATGAAATATTTTTTTCAATCGCCATTGCATTTCCATCCACATGTTTAGGCTCACCTATCACAATCACATCAACGGTATTAGACTTAATGTAATCTTCTAAGAAAGGCATAAGTAACTTACTTTCAACTGTTTTTAGACCAGAGGCAATCAGCTTTAGCTCATCTGTCTCTGCGATGCCAGTTCGTTTAAGTCCAAAATCAAGTGCAATAGCTTTAGGCATAATGTAATTTTAAGCAAAGATAGGATTAAAAATAAGAGTTTTAAAAAACACTAAACCCGTATATTTGACCCAAAATTGAAGTTATGAGTGAATTAAAAGACCTAATTTTAAAGGCATGGGATAATCGTGAATTATTAAAAGACACCAAAACTATTAATAGTATAAGATCGGTTATTTCACTTATTGACCAAGGCGAATTGAGATGCGCTGAGCCAACTGCTGATGGTTGGCAAGTTAATGAATGGGTTAAGAAAGCGGTAGTACTTTACTTCCCGATTCAAAAAATGGAAACTATGGAAGCTGGCATATTTGAATACCACGATAAAATGCCACTTAAAACAGGTTATAAAGAACGTGGCATTCGGGTTGTACCCAATGCTGTGGCGCGACATGGTGCTTATATTTCAAGTGGTGTTATTATGATGCCAAGTTACGTTAATATTGGCGCTTACGTAGATGAAGGAACAATGGTTGATACTTGGGCAACGGTAGGAAGTTGTGCACAAATCGGCAAAAATGTTCATCTTTCTGGAGGCGTTGGCATAGGCGGTGTTTTAGAGCCCTTACAAGCAGCCCCAGTAATTATTGAAGACAATGCTTTTCTAGGCTCTAGAAGCATTGTAGTTGAAGGAGTTAGAATTGAAAGAGAAGCGGTTTTAGGTGCTAATGTGGTACTAACAGCATCTACTAAAATTATTGATGTCACAGGTGAAACTCCTGTAGAAATGAAAGGCCGCGTTCCAGCCAGATCGGTGGTTATTCCGGGAAGCTATACGAAAGAATTTCCTGCAGGAACCTACAACGTTCCGTGTGCCTTAATTATTGGGAAACGTAAAGAAAGCACCAACAAAAAAACATCTTTGAATGATGCATTGCGGACTTATGATGTAGCCGTTTAAATCAAACTAGACTAGATTGAAAATTTTAGTAATACAACAAAAAATGATTGGTGATGTACTTACAAGCAGTGTGATTTGTGAGAACTTAAAACGATCCTTTCCTACTGCTGAAGTACATTACCTAATTAATCGATTTACATATCCTGTTGTTAAAGGCCATAAATATATCGACAAGTTTGTGTTTTTTGAAGATGAGTATAGTCAAAGTCGCCTAAAGTTTTATCGGTTTCTTCAATCTATAGCTCAACAAAATTATACGCATGTGTTTGATGCGTATTCTAAACTAGGAAGCCTCCTAATTACTAAATTTACAAAAGCTAATTATCGCTATAGTTTTAAAAAGTTTTATACTCAATTTTGCTACACACAAACTATTCCTATAACACATAAAGCTAAAACTGAAGCGGGGTCAGCAATTGAAAACAGGCTTAAATTACTTCAACTAGAAAACAAGGCTAAGATATACACTAACAAACCTCAAATTTATTTAACTTCAGCTGAAGTTCAAAATACCTCACAAAAGCTTTCTTCTTTTGTTTCTAAAGACGACAACTTAATAATGGTTAGTGCTTTAGGTAGTATGATTTCTAAAACCTACCCACTAAAGTATTTAGCTGAATTACTTAATCACCTCTGCCAACAAATAAATCTTAAATTAGTGCTTAATTATATGCCTGAGCAACATAAAGAAATTGAAGAATTAGTAAGCTATTGTGAACCTCAAACACAACAACAAATTTTATGGGAATTAACACCAAGTAGTTTACGAGATTTTATGTGTGTATGTTCACAATGTCAAGTAACCATCGGTAATGAAGGTGGTGCCATTAATATCGCCAAAGCGCTTAATATCCCTAGCTTTTCAATTTTTTCTCCCTGGATTTCAAAACAAGGTTGGAATAGCTTTGAGGTAAATTATCCTAATAAGTCTGTACACCTTAGTGATTACCAACCTGAACTATTTAAAAACCAAAAAACAAAGGAGATAAAAGATAACTATGCAGAATTTTATAGGCTTTTTAAACCAAGCTTATTTAAGAAACAACTTACATGTTTTGTGAAACAGCATGTTGATTGAGACCGTACTCCGTTTTAATTTTGCGTTCAGATTTAGTGTTATGTCTTATCTCATTATTAGTTTGCCAGGCTTCTTCAGAAACATAACCACGTTCATGTTCTAAATGTATAATGATGGCAAAATAGCGAATACGTTTAGGCTCAATTCCTAAATTAATAAGCCGTTCACCAAACTCCCGATCTTCACCACCATACTTCATACGTTCGTCGAACCCATTCACCGCTAAAACATCTTTTTTCCAAGCAGAAGCATTACCACCATTCCAGGTTGGTTTTGTAGGCGTAATTTTATTTACAAAAGACGCTAAGCTTTGAGACTTAGTGAGCTTTAAATTTTTTAAACTTGATTTTAATCCTTGTTTTTTTAACCAGTTTAAATCAAAACAAGATTGATCTATGATGGAATCATTAGTGATTTTATGTGAGAGTTCTAAACTTAATGGAAAGTGACCACCAGATAAAAAATGCTGTTTTTCTCTATACTTAAGATGCATTTCTACAAAATCTTTACGGGGAACACAATCACCATCGGTAAATATTAAATAATCACTACGGCTTGCTAAAATAGCTTTATTTAAAATACGTGTTTTTTGAAATCCATTGTCTTTATGCCAAACATGACAAAGCTGAAGGTTATAACGATTTTTTATGTCCTGAATAGTCTTTGCAGTATCTTGAGTTGAGCCGTCATCAGCAACAATAATTTCAAAATCAGTTACTGTTTGCTGAGCGTAACCCACTAAAACTCTTTCTAACCATAAAGGCGAGTTATATGTACTAAAAATAACAGAAGCTTGCATCATTATAATATCTTACAAAAATAGCGTTTTTTATACGATAAAAAACACTGCGCAAATCTAAAACTGAATAGACTTAATAATATTCAATATGTTTAAACACCTCAAACAAGCAGTAATTGATTAAAGTTGAAAAATAACTAAAACAATATTAGAAATAAGCATTAAAACTTCAGATCATCTATTTTTTATAACTTTTAAATTAAATATCAGAAAATAGGCTTCTATCTATCTAAGCTATTCTAAAGTGGAATGTTGCCATGTTTTCTATGAGGCCTCTCGACTGTTTTATCTTCAAGCATAGCATATGCCTTTATTAATTTTCGGCGTGTATCCTGTGGTTGAATAACCTCATCTACAAAACCACGTTGAGCAGCTTTAAATGGGTTTGCAAAAGCATCAGCATACTCTTTCTCCTTTTCAGACAACTTCAACTGAGGATCTTTTGCGGCTTGTATTTCACGTCTAAAAATAATTTCAGAAGCACCTTTAGCTCCCATTACAGCAATTTCAGCAGTTGGCCAAGCGTAATTTAAATCTGCTCCTATATGCTTGGAGTTCATAACATCATAAGCACCTCCATATGCTTTTCGAGTAATCACGCTTATTCTAGGCACCGTAGCTTCGCTTAAAGCATATAGCAATTTAGCTCCATGTAAAATTATACCATTCCATTCTTGATCGGTTCCAGGTAAAAAGCCAGGAACGTCAACGAGAACGAGCAATGGGATATTAAATGCATCGCAAAACCTCACAAATCGTGCTGCTTTCTTAGAGGCTTCTACATCTAATACACCAGCCAAACTCATCGGCTGGTTTGCCACTACACCTACACTACGTCCACCAATGCGAGAAAAACCAACAATAATATTATCAGCATAATTTTTATGAATTTCATAAAAGGAATCTTCATCTATAATCCCGTTAATAACTTCATGCATATCATAAGGCTTATTTGCATTTTCTGGAACAATACTGCTGAGTTGTGGCCGTAATTCTTCAGTTAATTTATAGTCTAGTTTTGCGGCTTTTTGTTGGTTATTTTGTGGGATATAACTAAGCAGTTGTTTAATATTTTC
Organism: Psychroflexus sp.; assembly: GCA_965656295.1. Lineage (GTDB taxonomy): Bacteria > Bacteroidota > Bacteroidia > Flavobacteriales > Flavobacteriaceae > Psychroflexus. The sequence goes on along the minus strand of CBFHKB010000002.1, from coordinate 47,323 downwards.
CAAACAATCTACATCATTAACAGCCGTTAAATGCGTCACACCTGATTTTGTAGAGTGTGCGCTTGCTCCTCCTAATTCTTCTGAAGTCACTTCTTCGTTTGTAACTGTTTTAACCACATTTGGACCTGTTACAAACATATAGCTCGTATTTTCTACCATAATGGTAAAGTCTGTCATAGCTGGCGAATAAACAGCGCCACCTGCACAAGGCCCCATAATAGCTGAAATTTGTGGTATGACACCTGAAGCTTGAACATTACGGTAAAATATATCGGCATAACCACCAAGCGACCGAACACCTTCTTGAATTCTTGCTCCTCCGGAATCGTTTAAGCCAATAATTGGAGCACCAACCTTTAAAGCATGATCCATAACTTTACATATTTTTTCGGCGTGAGTTTCAGAAAGAGCACCACCAAATACAGTAAAATCTTGTGCATACACGTAAACTAATCGACCATCAACAGTTCCGTAACCGGTCACCACACCGTCGCCATAATATATTTGGTCTTGCATATTAAACTCGGTTGTCCGATGGGTCACTAACATTCCTATTTCTTCAAACGAGCCTTCATCTAAGAAATAATCAATTCGTTCTCGGGCCGTTAACTTGTTTTTCTCGTGTTGTTTATCTATACGCTTTTGGCCACCGCCAAGATGCGCTGCTTCTACTTTTTTATTGAGTTGGTCTATGGTTGAGCTCATAACTTATTTCGTTTGAGGAATTCTTAATTGGGTTTGATCATGCAGATAGGTCTTGAGTGCAATTTTTGCCGCTAATTCAGCTTCGGCTTTTTGCTCGGCTTCAAGGACTTCTGGAGTATAATGTAGTTTTACAAAATGAGTGTCAAAATGCCCTGATCTAAAGGCTTCGTGCTTACATACAAATTTCCCAAAGGCTAAAGTGGTTGAAACACCTTCAACATGATATTGATCTATTGCTTCGATCATACGTTGTATGGCTGCTTCTCGATCTTTTCCGTAAGTTACAAGCTTAGATAACATAGGGTCGTAATAGATAGGAACCTCCATCCCTTCTTCAAAACCATCGTCTACCCGAATGCCTCCTCCTTTTGGCGCTTGGTAGGTTTCAAGTTTTCCTACACTTGGTAAAAAATCATTTGTTGGATCTTCTGCATAGACACGTAATTCAAGTGCATGACCTTTGATCTGTAATTGGTCTTGCTGAAGTTCTAAGACTTCGCCGCGGGCTACTTTTATTTGTTGCTCTACAAGATCTACACCGGTTATTAATTCAGTCACGGGGTGCTCTACTTGTAAGCGAGTATTCATTTCTAAAAAATAGAAATTATTTTGGTCGTCCATTAAGAATTCGACAGTTCCAGCACCAACATAATCACAAGATTTAGCAACATTTATCGCCGCTTCTCCCATTTTCTTTCGAATGTCTGAGGTTAATAAAACGGATGGTGCCTCTTCTACTACTTTTTGGTGACGTCGCTGTACCGAACATTCGCGTTCAAATAAGTGAACTACATTGCCATGGGTATCGGCGAGAATTTGGATTTCTATGTGACGTGGTGAGCCTACATATTTTTCAATAAATACAGCTCCATTTCCAAAAGCAGATTCAGCTTCACTAATGGCCCGCTTCATTTGATTTTCGATGTTAGTTTCAGATTCGACAACGCGCATTCCTTTTCCTCCACCACCTGCTGAGGCTTTAATTAAAATAGGGTACCCGATTTGTTTGGCAATCTGTTTAGCTTTAGTAATATCGGTAATGGCTTCGTCTATCCCTGGTACCATGGGAATTTCGTAGGATTTTACGGTTTCTTTGGCAGATAGTTTATCTCCCATAACGCGAATGGCATGTGATTTTGGCCCGATGAATGTAAGTCCACTAGATTCAACTTTCTCAGCAAAATCGGCATTTTCACTTAAAAAACCATAACCGGGATGAATACCATCTACGTTTATTTTTTTGGCTTCTTCTATAATTTTATCACCAAGTAGGTAAGATTCATTTGAAGCTGCTTTACCTAAGCAAATGGCTTCATTAGCAAATTTAACATGAGGTGAGTTGCGATCAACTTCAGAATAAACGGCCACGGTTTGAATGCCCATTTTCTGAATTGTCTTCATAATTCTTAAGGCAATTTCACCTCGATTAGCAACAAGTATTTTCTTCATTTTTGGGACATTTTACTCCATTTCGATGAGGAGTTGGTTTTTTGTAACAGTAGTGGTTGTTTCGACTTTAATAGATTTAATCACAGCATCTCGAGGTGCCGTAATGGCGTTTTCCATTTTCATGGCTTCAAGGACTAATAACTGGTCGCCTTCTTTGATTTCCTGTCCTTCTTTTACGTCAATGTCAAGAATTAAACCTGGCATTGGTGCTTTAATATCGTTAACCACGCTTGCTGATGCTATGGTTAAACCCATATCTTTAATTAAAATATCTAAATCGTTTGAGATTTTGACCTGATAGGTATTGGCGTTAATTTTAATCTGATAGGTTTTGTTGTTAAAATCAGCAGAAACAACTTCAGCACGCTGAGATTTAAATGACTCAAGAACGTGTAAAGTATATTCTGTATTGCTTTGGGCGTCTAGGGCTTCAATTTGATCTTTAGTAAATTCAAATTCAAACCTATCATTAACCTTAGCCTTTAAGTTTTGATTCATATAGCCTACATTAAATATTTAGGTAAATATAAGTATATGATCAGAAAGTAAATAAAGATTACGTGCTAAAAGAGTATAGTTTTTTACGATTATTTCTTAAACGGTCGTGTAAGTTGACCTAAGAAATCTTGTGGATAATCCTCTACATCGTCAAATCCCAAATCAATGTTTTGGCCATCATTTGGGATGTAGGCTGTTTTAAATAGATAATCCCAGATACTAAGCGAAATACCAAAATTAATCCCATCACGGTGAGATGGTGGTAATTGTTTAGAGTGGTGCCAAATATGCATTTTAGGATTATTGAAAATATAACCTAACCATCCATAATTCCATGGTAAATTAGCATGGTTTAAATGACCAATAAATACACTAAACATGTGCACCACGAAAAATTGCTCAATGCCAAACCCAATCATCGCTAAGGGAATGTATTGAACAGACTTATAGATAATAGTTTCCATAAAATGAAATCTAAAATGAGCTGCAAATCCCATTTCTTGCACACTATGGTGAACTTTGTGAAATTTCCATAACCATGGTTGTTTATGTAACTGAACTTGTACGAACCATTGAATAAAATCGGCTACGACAAACATAATTAGAAGCTGTGACCAAACAGGCATACTTTGCAGTTCTATGGCCACGATGTTAGAAATGCCAAACCAAGCCAAAACATCATTAAATAAGTTAACACCGATATTTGATAAAGCATTGTAGCCAATTAAAGAAAATAGAAAAAAATTGAAAAAAATATAAAACACATCTAGCCAAAAACCTTTGCGAAGAACCCTCTGTCCTTTTCGCCAGGGCAACACAATTTCAAATAAAAGCACCACTATTGAAAGTGCCAATAACCAATAAAAGTAATTGGTTAAATGTGGGTTGGCAATTTCTGATACCAAGTAGTTAAAATAACCCCCATAAGAATCTTCGAAAATATTCAAATATTTCTCTAACATATTACAAAAATAGACATTCTAAGTCCTTGTAATTGTAACACAAATCACAAAAAGCCTTTAAAAGTAGTAAACTAACGTAAATCACATTTTTAAACTTTGGCTTAACTCAAGTTTATGTCAATTCCAACTATTCCTGATAATTATCATTTATAAGGCCTCAATTTAGGGTTAATTTTGAATAAATTCCTATAAACGATGCAAAATTTAATTGCAAAATACAATGTGCCTGGCCCACGATATACGAGTTATCCAACCGTACCGTTTTGGGATCAAAGCAGCTTTAGCACTTCAACTTGGAAGGATAGTTTGCACCAACAAAACCCAGATGCTATAAGCCTTTATATCCATCTACCGTTTTGTGAAAGTTTATGTACCTTTTGCGCTTGTAATAAACGCATTACAAAGCGTCATGATGTCGAAAAACCTTATATAGAAGCTGTTTTAAAAGAATGGCAAATGTATTTAGAGATTTTAGATGAAACGCCCATTTTAAAAGAAATTCACTTAGGCGGTGGAACGCCGACTTTTTTTTCTGCTGAACATTTAGAGTACCTGATTAAAACTATTTTAGACACAGTTGAAGTGACTGATGACATAGAATTTAGCTTTGAAGGGCACCCTAATAATACAACACAATTACACCTAGAAACTTTATATGATTTAGGGTTTTCAAGAGTAAGTTATGGTATACAAGACTATAACCCAAAAGTACAACTAGCAATACATCGACTACAATCCTTCGAAGCGGTAGAGCAAGCGACAGCAAGAGCTAGAAAAGTTGGCTATAAATCGGTAGGTCATGACTTAATCTTTGGTTTACCGAAACAAAGTCTTGAAGATGTGGTCACTACTATTAAAAAAACTAAAATGCTTAAACCTGATCGTATAGCATTTTACAGTTATGCACACGTCCCATGGGCTAAAGGTAATGGTCAACGCGGATTTAATGAAGATGATTTACCTTCACCAGAATTAAAGCGTTTACAGTACGAAACAGGCAAACAAATGCTTGAAGATATGGGCTACGTAGAAATTGGCATGGATCATTTTGCCTTACCTAAAGACGATTTATCTCAAGCCTTTACATCCAACAAACTACACCGTAATTTCATGGGGTATACAACAACACAAACTCAAACCATGATTGGTTTAGGAGTTTCAGCAATTAGCGATAGCTGGTTAGGATTCGCTCAAAATGAAAAAAAGTTGGAAGATTACTACTCTAAAATTAATCAAAACCAATTACCTGTCTTTAGAGGTCACATTTTAAATCAAGAAGATTTGATTATACGGCAGAAAATTCTCGACTTAATGTGTAACTTTGAGACACAATGGACTGCTGAAGAGTCAACATTAATTGGAATCAATTCTATCTTAAAACAATTGGAGGAGTTTAAACAAGACCAACTTTTAACCTATACCAACCAATCCATACATGTGCTACCAAAAGGACAAGCTTTTATCAGAAACATTTGCATGGCTTTTGATAAACGCTTAAATCGTGCAAAGCCAAACCAACAACTCTTTTCCATGACCATCTAATTAAATTGATTATCAACCTAAAAAACCAAATACAATGAAAAACATTTTAGTCCCTGTAGACTTTTCTAAACCTTCAGAAAACGCCCTAAGAGTAGCTGCAAAATTAGCTAAAAAGAATAACGCCAAAATTCATGTCTTGCATGTCATTGAGTTAGCCGAATCTTTATTTGGAGCTGAACAATTTAACGTTAATGATGAACAAATTATCTTTTTTATGAAATTAGCTAAAAAGAAATTTAGCGAATTTTTAGATAAAGACTTTTTAAAATCTGTAGAAACCAACGATTTAGTTGAAGTTGGTTCTGCCACATTTGGAATTAAAGAAGCTGTCGAAGATCAAAATATTGACTTGATTATCATGGGCTCTAATGGTGTTAGTGGCCTCGAAGAAGTACTTATTGGATCAAATACAGAAAAAGTGGTAAGACACTCTAATGTTCCTGTTTTAGTGGTTAATCACGATCTTGAAAATGTAGACTTTAAAACCGTTCTCTTTGCCACCGATTTTGAACTTGAAAATGTTAAGGCTTACAATAAAGCTAAATTATTTGCCGATAGTTTTGGCGCTAAATTAAAGTTGGTGTACGTAAACCTTCCAGGAAATCAATTTTATAGCACCACCGAGGTTAATAACCATATGCGTAACTTCTTAAATAAAGTTGAAGTACCTTTAGACCATGATCATGTGATAATCTATAACGACTATACCATTGAGCAAGGCGTTCTAAATTCAGCTAAAGCTGAAAATGCCGAACTTATTGCTATGCCAACTCATGGACGTAAAGGTTTATCCCATTTCTTTAATGGTAGCATAGGTGAAGATGTCGTAAATCATGCTAATTTACCTGTTATTACATTTAAAATTTAAACAAATAATTTGCGAATACTATAACAAAAACAATTAAATAACTATTTTCAAGGTGTAATTAACTCATTACACCTTTTTTTATGTTTAAAAAAATCTTTAGTAGTATAGTTATTCTAAATTTAACCAGCTGCCCAGCTGTTGTTGATATTGATAATACAGTGTCAGTTTACGAGGGTAATTTAATTTTAGAAAACAATCAGCCGGCAACTAATGTTATACTTGGTTTAACAAATACCGATATTGAAACTTACGATTCGATAGAATTTTTCAATAGCTCTGATGATCTTGGCGTAGAAGCAACTTCAGATAAAAATGGCGCATTTAGTATTTTTCATCCTAAAAACACCACTAATTCACTTTTGTACATCAAGAATAATGAAGACTACCTATTTCAAATTGAAGTTGATGGTGAGGTGATTTTAACACCAATTATTATAAGGCCATATAAAGCAGATCAGTTTGAGTTTAAGTATATCAACCAAAGTGTCAAAAAACTTAATTAATGTATCATTCGGGACTCATTGCGATAGTTTTTGTGATCACTACTTCATTTAGTTATAGTCAAAAGTTAAATACACCCAGAAAAGCAGTTGACAATGATTCGTTATTTCATTATGAGTTTTTATTAGGAACAGGCATTTTTGAAAGTATAGGAGATAATTTCATACATGAAGCCTATAATGCAAATGACTTAGGTTTTAACCTAGGCTTTAACCTATACATGTACAAAAATTTAGGCTTTGGATTTCATTTAAAGCGATCTGAGCTAGATCTCGCGAAACCAAATATTCTAGGTAATCGTTTTTATTCAGCACGAATTTCTACGCATGCGTTCTTTGGGCTTTATAAATTAAGATTAGCCAATAAACTTGAATTAAGAACTAGCTTAGGTTATAGTTTATCGACTGTAAAAAACAGAAAAAATACAGACACTAATGACTACAAGTTGAATTTTAATGGCTTAACTGGTGGTATGTTTATCCAATATTTTTTTAACAAGAAAGAAAACATCGGGGTCGGCTTGGGAATTGACTATAATTATAATTTATCTGACCGTGTTAGGACCTCAACTCAGTACAATGACTTTGTTAACCAAAATCAATTTTATACTTTAAATTTAATGTTAGTTATAAAATCTGAAGCCTTGAGTTATTACCCAAGGCCTCTTAATAATTAATATTTGTAACAAGTTGTTATGATTTCGATTTGATAGTGTTAACTAACTCTTCTTTTTGTAACACTCCGCTTTGACGCCATAGTTGTTCACCATTTTTAAATAGCATCATTGTTGGCACTCCCCTAACTTGATATTGCGAAGCTAGTTGTTGATTTTTATCAACATCTATTTTCACTATTTTCACTTCATCACCTAATTCTGCTTTAACGTCCTGTAAAATAGGAGCTAGCATTTTACAAGGGCCACACCAATCGGCAAAAAAGTCAATTAGTACAGGGGTTTCACTCTGGATTAATTCATTAAATTTTGCACTCATAATTCATTTTTTTAGATGGTTGTACAAATTACTTGCCAAAACGCTCAAACATCGCTTTTGTCAGGTCTTCCTGATAGTTTGGATGAGCTATTGAAATTAATGCTTTAGCTCGTTGTTTTAAGTTTTTGCCATACAAGTTAACCACACCATTTTCGGTGACTACATAATGAACGTGAGCTCGGGTAGTTGTAACGCCTGCACCTTGGTTTAAAAATGGGACAATCTTGGTTAATCCTTTTGCTGTTGCCGAAGGCATCGCAATAATAGCTTTCCCTCCTTTAGATAGTGATGCACCACGAATAAAGTCCATTTGGCCACCAACACCAGAATACTGTCGTTTACCAATAGTATCAGCACAAACTTGACCAGTCAGATCAATTTCAATGGCAGAATTAATAGCTGTTACTTTGGGGTTTCTTCTAATCAAAGCTGTGTCGTTCGTATAAGAAGCCTCTTTAAAATGCACAAATGGGTTTTCATCAATATAATCATAAAGTTTTTGTGAACCCATAGCGAAACAAGTGACTATTTTCCCAGGCTTAACCACTTTATGCTCTCCCGTAATCACTCCTTTTTCAACTAATGGTAAAATTCCATCAGAAAACATTTCAGTATGAATTCCTAAACCTTTATGATGAGATAAATTAGATAAAACGGCATTAGGTATCGCTCCAATTCCCATTTGTAAGGTAGCCCCATCTTCAACTAATTGAGCGACATGTTGTCCTATTTTTTGTTCAACTTCGGTAGGTGTAATAGCTTCATGCGCAAAAATTGGCGCATCGACCTCAATTGCTGCGTCAATTTGATCGATATGAACTATCCCATCACCATGAGATCTTGGCACTTGAGGATTAACTTGAGCAATAATACGTTTAGCCTTTTCAATGGCCGAAAGTGTCACATCTACTGAAGTTCCCAACGAGCAATACCCATGTTTATCGGGTGGAGAGACTTGTATAAAGGCAACATCAAGTGGTAAAATATCAAGCTTGAATAATTGAGAAATTTCACTTAAAAAAATAGGAATGTAATCGCCATGTGTTGAATTAATTGCATTTCGTACATTACCGCCAACAAAAAAACTGTTCACTTTAAAAGCATTTGAAAAAGGTTCTTGTGTGTATTTTGCTGTACCTTCGGTATGTAATTGTGCAATTTCAACATCTTCAAGTTCTTCATAGCGGTCGCAAAGTGCATCTATTAAAATTTTAGGTGTCATAGCGGCACCTTGGAAAAAAACGCGATCACCGCTGTTTACAAGAGAAACAGCAATTTTTTTATCAGTATATTTCATAAATAATAACTATTAATTTAATGACAAGACATTGTTGCAGTGACTTTTTCAGTCATTGGTTTTGGAGATATATAAGGTATACCTAAACCAAGTCCCCTTAAAATAAAAAGAATACCTATAAGGGCAACTGCGTAAGGAATAATTTGACGAAGGTTTAACTTTAAAACATTTTGGGCAAAATCTTTTGCGTAAATCACACCAGCCATCATTGGGACGGTTCCTAAACCAAATAAACCCATATATAACGCACTAAAACCTAAGTCTGCAGTTGCTATTGAAGCAAATACAGCCATGTAGACTAAACCGCAGGGCAAGAAGCCATTCAAAAATCCTAAATAGAAAAATGTATCCAAACTTTTCTTTTTAAAACTTGCGCCCATTTCAGCCTTAACTTTTGTAACGACTTTATAAAATGGTTTAGATACTTTAAATTTCCGGAGTTGTTTTTGGGGTAAGATTACTGATAACAGCAAAATTGCTCCAATAATTATGGAAAGCTGTTGTTGAAATCCAAAAGTAGCTACACTCTCACCTAGTAAACCAAAAACCAAGCCTATAAGAACATAGGTTAAAATACGGCCTATATTATAAAGTGCAATTTGTAACGATTTTTTAATGGGTTGATTTCTAGAAACGGGTAACATTAATGCTATTGGCCCGCACATACCTATACAATGTAAACTTCCTAAAAACCCAAGTATGAAAGCGGACCAAAGCATTATTTATTAAATTTTTTGGTGACCATATAATCTTCACCTTTATAGGTGAATTTAAGGATAGCATCCCATCGGCCAGAGTTGAAGTATTGGTCTGGCAATACTAAGCGCTGTGATTTCAATTTAACATCTACTGTAAAATCTAGGGTTTTATCTGATGGCCTATACATAAATAATTCTCCTTTGATCCCTTCTGGATCAAATTCAGTTGGAAATAAAATTTCTAAATCTTGGTTTTTAAGATTAATTTCAACTTTATGCTCCAAGGCGAGTGCTTTTTTGGAATCATCAATATCTTTTTGTAAGGTTAAGTTTTTCTTGTAGTATGATTCAACAACTAGATCATGGTCATACTTATCATCCGTTAACATATTAACCACGAAAAACATGATAAAGCTAATAAACAAAATAAAGGCTAAGACAATGGATTTTCCCCAATTAAGTTTCATAATACAGAAGTTTACATTTGTGATACAAATTTCGGCATATGAAGCTGAATTATATATGACAATCATCATACTTCAGGCAACAAAAAAGCCTTCAAACATGTTAGAAGGCTTTTATTATATTTTGAAATTTTAGTTAATCAAATGTCCGTGGTCCCATGAAATTAGCATGAGTTTTATCGATAAGTTTACCATTACTGTAAACCCCGATTTCAAGGTCATTTTTATCTTCGGTTAATAGAGCCGGGTTAATTTCTATAAATAATGTTCCTTTGGATAAGCCTTGTTCTGGTACTGTAAAATAATCCCCTTTAACAAGTTTAACTTCTCCTTTGTGTGATAGCAGTTTAAAATGAATACTATCCATATTTTTAGTGGTTTTATTAATAAGTTTATACGTGAATACATTACTTATTAAACCGTTATCTTTAGTCTCATATAATTGACCTGGTAACCGAAGTACTTTTGCCTCTACACTGGATCTTAAAAATAATAAGCCTACTAATAATCCAATAAGTATGGTTAATACTCCTGAATAGGCTTTCATTCGAGGTGTAAATTCAAATGACTTTTTCTTTTCAATATTATCTTCACTAGCATACCGAATTAGACCTTTAGGCATATTAACCCGTTCCATGACTAAATCGCAAGCATCTATACAGGCGGTACAGTTTACACATTCAAGTTGTGTTCCATTTCGGATGTCAATTCCTGTAGGACAAATAGTGACACACTGGTTACAATCAATACAATCGCCATGTCCAAGAGCTTCTCGATCTTCATTCTTACGAAACTTTTTACGCCCATTCTCCGCTTCACCTCTTATGTGATCGTAGGCTACCACCACTGATTTATTATCTAATAAAGCACCCTGCAAACGCCCGTAAGGACAAGCAATTACACACACTTGTTCTCTAAACCAAGCAAAAATAAAATAAAATACAGCTGTAAAAATGAGCAGTGGAATAAAAGTTCCTAAGTGTTGAGCTGGACCTTCAGTTATATATTTGATGAGCTCGTCACTACTTATTAAATAGGCTAAAAATACATTAGCAACCAGAAAAGAAATAATAGCGAACACAAACCATTTTGATGTTTTCTTGAAAAGCTTTTCCTTATTCCAAGGCATTTTATCGAGCTTAATTTGCATATTTCGATCACCTTCAATAGCATATTCTATGCGTCTAAAGACCATCTCCATAAAAATGGTTTGAGGACAAATCCATCCACAAAAAATTCGGCCAAAAGCAACGGTAAAAAAAGCAATAAAAACAACACCAATGATCATAGAGATCACGAACAAATAAAAATCCTGTGGCCAAAATGGAAATCCAAAAATATTAAACTTACGTTCTAAGACATTGAGTAATAAAAACTGGTTTCCGTTAATCTTAATAAATGGGGCTGAGAATAAAAATATTAATAGCGCGTAACTTACCCACTTTCTGTACTCATAGAATTTACCAGAAGGCTTTTTAGGGTAAACCCACTCTCTTTTACCTTCTTGACTTATAGTTCCTATACTATCTCTAAAAGCTTCGTTATTACTGCTATCTTTGCTCATGATGCTAGTTTATGATTCTGGTTCCCAAATAATATCGCCTTCAGCTTCTTTAGGCTCAGCTGGCGTTTGTCCATATAAACTCATGACGTAACTGGCGACTTGCTGCATTTCTGAGGGCTTTAAGTCATTTTTCCAAGACACCATTCCCTTACCTGGTCGGCCGCCTTCACTAATGGTTTTAAACACATTTTTGATACCACCTCCTAAAATCCAGTGATTATCGGTTAAATTAGGACCAATACCGCCGCCACCATCAGCTTTATGACAAGCCACACAGTTTGTCGTATAAATAGCTTCACCAGCTTCTAAGTCTGAAGCTTCTGTAAGCATAGTCACGGTCTCAAAATCGACTAAGTCTTTAGCTGTTTTTTTGTACTCCTCAATTTCAATTTTGGCTTGAGCTACTTCCATTTCATATTCTTCAGCCTGAGTATAATCGTTGAAAATATGGAAACGGGCTAAATAAACTACTGCAAATACAATGCTAATGTAAAAGCTATACACCCACCAAGGTGGTAGTTTATTATCTAATTCACGAATTCCATCGTAATTATGGTCTAATTCGATTTCATCTTCAGTTTCAATAGGTTTAGAACGTGTTAAAGCCTTTAATAGCCAATCAAATTTTTTGGCAAAAGCCTGTTTGCGTTCGGCTTCTAAAACATGATATCGTTCTTTTTTATCTTCAGTTAAGGCTTGATATAGGGTATTATGAAGTGCTGAAATAGAAACTTCTATTGCCACTAAAAAAAGAAAGACAATTCCTAAAAACACCCAGGTATTAGGATGCTCTACAACAGCCCACTGGCCTGGCTCGGTCTCTACTAAATATTCTACGCCAATAAACGCAACACTTAATAGAACAATTATACGTAAAAATGATGCTAGATTTCTCATTGTTGATTATCGTTTTGTTCCTCTAATGGAAGTTCACTTAATGTTTTAATATTTGTTTTCTTATACGTCATCACCCACCAAAATAATAGGACAAAAAAGGTGAAGAAGATGATCAGCGATATAATAGGGTATAACTCTATACCGCTGATGGTTTCTAAATTTTCTTTTACAAACTTCAACATAGTTCTATGGTTTTAGTTAGAAGCTGATGCCTCTTGAGTAGAATCTACTTTTATATCGGTTCCTAAACGCTGTAAGTAAGCAATAAGGGCAACGATTTCACGATTCTTCATCTCAACAAATTCTACACCTTGCGCTTTTGCTTTTGCACGGTCTGCCTCGTAACTCTTTACAAAATCGGGATCATTATAAAGGTTGTCTTGTATCTGAGTTCCTTGCTCCAGCATTTGCTGTTGCGCATTATCAATTTCTTCTTGAGAATATGGCACTCCTAGACTCACCAAGGCTTCCATTTTAGTTTCTGTATTAGATTTGTCCAATTCATTTTTAATCAACCATTGGTAGCTTGGCATAATTGAACCAGACGACGTACTTTGTGGATCGTACATATGGTTAAAGTGCCAGTTATCTGAGTACTTTTGACCAAGTCGGTGTAAATCGGGTCCTGTACGCTTACTACCCCATAAGAATGGGTGATCATAAACATACTCCCCTGCTTTTGAGTATTCACCGTAACGCTCGACCTCACTTCTAAAAGGTCTTACCATTTGCGAGTGACAACCCACACATCCTTCACGAATGTAGAGATCACGTCCTTCAAGTTCTAATGGAGTATAAGGTTTGACGCTCGTAATTGTCGGAATATTAGAATCGACTAACAAGGTTGGGACTATTTGTACAATACCACCAATCAGTATCGCAATAGTCGCTAATACAGCTAATTGAACTGGCTTACGCTCTAACCATGTATGGAAGGTTTCACCAACAATTCTACGTTTAGATATTTTTTTAAGTGGAGCAGCTTCAGCAAGTTCATCTTCAACTTTAGAACCGGCTCTAATAGTCTTATAAACGTTAACTATAAGTAATATCATACCAAGGATGTAAAGGGTACCTCCAATAGCTCTCATCCAATACATTGGTATTATTTCGGTGACTGTTTCTAAAAAGTTACCGTAAACTAAAGTTCCATCTGGATTAAATTGCTTCCACATAGAAGCTTGAACAAATCCAGAAACATACATTGGCAATGCATATAAAACAATACCTAAAGTCCCTACCCAAAAATGGGCGTTAGCTAAGCCTACTGAGAATAATTTAGTTTTAAATAAACGTGGCACTAACCAATAAATCATACCAAAGGTTAAAAAGCCGTTCCATGCTAACGCTCCAACGTGAACGTGAGCAATAATCCAGTCGGTAAAGTGAGCAATTGCATTTACATTTTTAAGGGACAACATTGGGCCCTCAAAAGTTGCCATACCATAACCAGTAATAGCAACAACCATAAATTTTAATACAGGGTCTGTTCTAACTTTATCCCACGCACCTCTTAAGGTTAATAAACCGTTAATCATACCACCCCAAGACGGCATCAGGAGCATAATTGAAAACGTAGTCCCTAAACTTTGAGCCCAATCTGGTAAAGATGAATACAATAAATGGTGTGGCCCTGCCCAGATGTAAATAAAGATCAAAGACCAAAAGTGAATAATGGATAGTTTATACGAGTAAACTGGTCGGTTTGCTGCTTTAGGTACAAAGTAATACATCAATCCTAAGAATGGTGTCGTTAAGAAAAAGGCTACTGCATTATGGCCATACCACCATTGGACCAAAGCATCTTGAACACCAGCATAAACTGAATAACTTTTAAAAGCACTTACTGGCAATTCTAAGTTATTAAAAATATGAAGTACAGCAACAGTTACAAAAGTAGCCACGTAAAACCAAATTGCCACGTAAAAGTGACGTTGGCGACGCTTGATCATAGTTCCAATTAAGTTCCATCCAAAAGCCACCCAAACAATTGCAATAGCAATATCTATTGGCCATTCTAATTCAGCATATTCTTTAGAGCTAGAAAATCCTAAAGGCAAGGTAACTGCAGCAGCAACTATAATAAGCTGCCATCCCCAAAAGTTTAATTTACTTAAAAAATCACTAAACATTCTTGCCTTAAGAAGTCGTTGTGTCGAGTAATAAACCCCTGCAAAAATAGCATTACCTACAAAGGCAAAAATAACCGCATTGGTATGCAGTGGACGTAATCTACCAAAACTTAACCAAGATATGCCGTCGGTTAAATCTGGAAATAAAAAGAGAAAGGCCAAAAGTAGGCCAACAGACATTCCCACGACACCCCAAACTATTGTGGCATACAGGAAGTTTCTTACGATTTTATTATCGTAGTTAAATTGCTCTAACTCCATAGTTATGATTGTTTATGTTTATGATTTGATTTTTGATTTTCTGATGATTTTGGTTGGTCCTTTACGAGCTCATCATCAAACAACATACGTACTGAAGGCGTATATGTATCTTCGTATTGATTATTTTTTACTGATAGTATAAACACAATAAAAAACACAATAGCTATAGCGATACTGATGGCGAGTAATCCGTAAATAACATTCATGTTGTTAATTTTATCCAAAAATACTGGCAACTTAGAGCTTAAAAAATGACTTTAGTCATGTTTGAAGCCTTTAAAATTTGGGTAGGTTTTTGGAAATGTAGTTCGTTGATAGTGTGGTAAATACTACAATACTTATAGAACTTAGCGGCATTAAAATTGCTGCAATTACAGGTTTTAGCTGTCCAGTTACTGCAAAATAAATTCCGACACTGTTATATATAAATGATAACACAAAACTAAGCTTGATCACCTGCATCCCTTTTTTAGAGACATCTAAAAATTGAACTAAGTGCTTAAATTGTTTAGCGCTTAGTATGCCATCACAGGCTGGTGAAAACACATTAACATTTTCTGAAATAGCAACACCTACGTCGGCTTGCTTTAATGCGCCAGCATCATTTAAACCATCGCCAAGCATACATACTTTTTTACCCTCTTCTTGTAATGAAGCTATGTAGCGTAATTTAGCATCGGGTTTTTGATTAAATTTTAATTGGGTAGATTGCGGTAAAAGCTTTTTTAAGTATTGCTTTTCTCCTGAATTATCGCCAGATAACACAACTAATTTGTGATTAGACTCTAAGGTTTTAAACACCTCTTGAAGCCCTTCGCGATAGGTCGTTTCAAATACAAACTTACCTAAGATTTGTTGATCTTTTTTTACATACACTGCGGTTTCATTAAGGTTTTGATGCCCTAATTTAGCGTTTACAAATCGGTGTGATCCTAATTTGTAGTGGTGCGACTTGTAAGTAGTTTGTATACCTTCTCCCAAAATTTCTTCAAAATCGTCGATAGTACTCACATTTAAAGTTTCCAAGAACCTGTAAAGTTCACGGCTTAAAGGATGGTTTGAGTTTCTAAACGAATCTTTTAAAACCGCAGTATCTTCAGCCGAAAGCGCTAAACCATGATAGTTTATTTTACTCATCTTACTTGAGCTAATTGTACCAGTTTTATCAAACACAAACGTATCAATTTCAGCAAATTGCTCTAGGCTATTAATGTGTTTTAAGTAAAATCCACGCTGACCAAAAATACGGAGCAAGTTACCCATGGTAAACGGCGTGGCTAGGGCAATCGCACAAGGACACGCAATAATTAAAACAGCAGTGAATACATTTAGAGCTAAACTTGGCTCATAAATTAACCAAAATAAGAGCGAAATACTGGCTACACTTAGTACGGTGATGGTAAACTTTTTACTTATTTTATCAATTAACGACTTAAATTTTGGTTCGTAATCGCTTTTAAACACATCGTTGCTCCAAAGTTGTGTAAGGTAACTTTGTTCAACAGACTTCTCGGCAATAACCTCAATAGCATTTCCTACTATTTTACCTCCTGCATATAACTTATCGCCAGATGATTTTTTAACCAATTTAGCTTCTCCAGTTACAAAACTATAGTCAATATTGGCTTCTTTAGATTTTAAAATTGAATCTACCGGTAATAGTTCTTGATTACGAATTAAAAGATGATCACCTTGCTTAATTTTATAAACTTCAATATTTTCTTCGGTATGGGTTTCGGGTATAATACGTGTAATCGCGATAGGAAAATACGACTTATAATCACGCTCAAAAGAGAGATAATTGTAAGTTTTTTGCTGAACAAATTTACCTAGTAATAGAAAAAACACCAATCCCGTTAAGCTGTCAAAAAAACCAGTACCTAAATCGAAACTGATATCAACAACACTGCGAATAAATAACACGCTTATCCCTAATGCGATAGGAACATCTATATTTAACATTTTGGTATTTAAGCCTTTATACGCCGAAATAAAATAATCGCGCCCGGCATAAAAAACCACCGGTAAACTAAAGGCAAACATGAGCCATCTAAACAAGTTCTTATATTGATCTATCCAATACTCATTAACTTCAAAATACTCTGGAAAAGATAAAAACATCACATTCCCAAACGCAAAACCAGCTACACCAATCTTATAAATCAAGCTATGGTTAGTAACTTCAGTAGTTTGGTCTAAGTTGTTTAAACTTATATAGGGTTCGTAACCAATCGCTGCGAGTAATTCAACAACTGATTTCAAATTAGTTTTAGTGCTATTATAACTTATAGAAATAGTTTTCTTCGGAAAATTGACCTGAGAATGTTTAATTGCAGGCTGAAGTTTTTGAAGGTTTTCAAGAATCCAAATACACGAACTACAATGAATATGTGGAATGTAAAGGTTAACGACTTCGGTTGAAGCATCCGAGAAATCGACTAATTTAGTCACAATTTCATCTTGTTCTAAAAAATCATACTTACCTTTAATGTCTTCAGGTGTCGCACCAGGATTTTGAGTTAAGTCGTAGTAACAACCCAAATCGTTTTCACTAAATATCTCGTAAACCGTTTGGCAACCTTTACAACAAAAGTGTTTATCATCGTAAGCTATATCGATAGACTTACAATCGTCACCACAGTGATAACAAGTATTAAGATTTTTAGACATGTAAGGAAGTTTGACCACAAAATTGTTATAATTGGGTGAGTATAAAAATGACAAACATCATCTTTTACTGAAATATTGCTTAAATTTGATCTTAAATAAATAGTTATGAGAATACTAATATGCCTTACCATCCTATGCCTAGGCTTCAATGGGACAGCACAAGAGTGGTTTGATGGCGACTGCCAACTTAACCCACAAATAACTCAAGAGGTTTACGAAAATGAAAAGTTACGAAACATACTAACCATTATTATCGCTCAAGATAATAGCGTAATAATTAACGACACACCCCACATGCAGTTGTCCGAAATAAAATTTAAAGAACTTATACTTGAATTTATAGACAATCCTTCCTCTAAAAAAGACATGGCCGAGTCGCCTAAAAAAGCTATAATTGCCATGCGTGGTTTTGGGGATAATGATAAGTTTGAGTTACTTCAAAATTACACTAGAGAAGTGTATTTATACTTATGGAATACCACAGCTAAAGAAGAATTTGGGAAAGACTTTGTTGACCTAAAATGTAAAAAAAGAGAACGTATTTTTGAGAAGTTTTATCCGTATAATTTTTTTGAAATCGCCAAAAAATCCAAAAAACAGCAAAGATTTCCTTCTAGAACACCTGGACCACCACCCTTTCCTAGCGACGTTAAAGATAACTAGAGTTTGATCTTCAAGTTACGCTCTAAAAACTTAAAATTAGAGGCCGCAATAATCAAGAAAGTGCCTTTTAAGTTAGATTTTAATTGAACGTGATCCAACTTAATTTCCTCTAAACCTTGCTCGGGACATTTGCAATTTACCGATTTAAAAACTCTTAAACTTTCTATAGTTTTAGAACTAATGCGACTAAAATTGAAATAATAGGTGGTTGATTTCACATCCTGTACCTGAGGTAATTCCATTTTCTCTAAAACTTGTAGTTGAAACACATTTGTTTCTAATAAAGTTGAAGTTGAGATATAAGCTTGTCCAAAATTATCCTTGATAAGTTGAATTTCTTGGTTTTCCACTAAACTAGATTCACACTTATAGGCTGGTGAACAGTTAACCACAGTAGTTTGATGAGACAAACTACTGCAAGCGCTAATTAATAAGGCGATGATAAAGACAAAAGTATTTTTCATAAGGATAGTTGAGCTTCAAAATTACAACATTCAAACTATAACTTTTGTTTAACTGTTTATGTTTCTTGTTGAACAAAGTATCTTGTAATTTCGTATTATGAGTTTTTATGAAATCAACCAGCACATTAAATTGCCTATTTCTAAGAATGAAGCTTGGCAATTTTTATCTAATCCCAAAAATTTACAAAAAATCATGCCCGATGATATGGGCTTTGAGATTTTATCAGGCATAAGTGATCAAACCTATACTGGGCAAATTATACAATATAACGTAACGCCATTTAAAGGCTTTAAAACAAAATGGGTAACTGAAATTACCCATGTACAAAAGCCTGATTATTTTGTAGATATACAGCTTTTAGGCCCTTATAAAATTTGGCATCACAAACATTTTATCGAAGAAATTGATGGTGGAGTGAAAATTACCGATGTTGTTCATTATCAAGTCCCATTTGGATTCTTAGGACAACTTTTACATCCGGTTTTAATTAAACCCAAACTCAATAAAATTTTTAATCAACGTACATCAAAAATGCATGCCATTTTTGGTGAACTTAAAAACTAAATTACTATGAGAAAGAATATATTACTAATTGGAGGAACAAAAGGAATTGGACATGAAATTGCCCAACAACTACATGAAAAACACAACATTATTATTGCCTCAAGGTCTAATGAAAACTTAGATCAACTAGATGTAACGCATCACGAATTTGACGCCTTAAATGATGACATTACAAACCTTGATCTGCCTGATCAAATCGATGGTTTAGTTTATTGTCCAGGATCCATCAATTTAAAACCCTTTAAAATGATGAAACCTTCTGTATTTGAAGAAGATTTACAACTCAATTTTATGAGCCTTGTAAAAATAACCCATGGCTTATTAGGTAAACTAAAAGCTTCTAAACAAGCTAGCATTGTATACTTTAGTACCGTTGCTGTACAAACAGGCATGCCGTTTCACACCAGTGTAGCAGCAGCCAAAGGAGCTATTGAAGGTTTTGCCCGATCTTTAGCTGCAGAATATGCGCCATCATTTAGAGTTAATGTAATTGCACCATCTTTGGTCAATACGCCTCTAGCCAACAAACTCCTTGGTAGCGATAAGAAAAAAGAAAAAATGGACGAACGCCACCCCCTAAAACGTGTAGGAGAAGCAAAAGATATTGCTAGCATGGCTAGCTTTTTACTTTCTGAAGACGCCACATGGATCACTGGTCAAATTTTAGGTGTAGATGGTGGAATGTCAAATTTAAACGTAAGTTAAATTAATTAATTTCGTAAATTAACCTGCTGTATAAGCAGGTTTTTTTAGCTCAAATTTATGGACGTACCTATGAATATTTTCTGGTTTAGACGCGATTTAAGACTACGCGACAATGTAGGTTTATTTGAAGCTTTAACAGCTGAAGAACCCGTTTTACCACTTTTTATTTTTGATCAAAACATTATAGATGAACTGCCTGAAGATGATGCTCGAGTTAGTTTTATTTATGATGAGGCTCAAAAAATAAGACAAGAGTTACAAGTCAAGTATGGTAGCTCCTTAGCTATGTTTTACGGAGATCCAGCTGAAGTGTTTAAGCAATTACTTCAAGACTACAACATCAAAAAAGTATTTACCAACCGCGATTATGAACCTTATGCTCATAAGCGAGACGCTAACATTAAAGCCATATTATCTCAATCAGGCATCGAGTTTCATGACTTCAAAGATCAAGTGATTTTTGAAAAAAATGACGTCCAGAAAAAAGATGGCGGGATGTACTTAGTATTTACCCCCTACATGAAGCAATGGAAAAAAGAATTTGAAAACGTGAAGCTAGAAACAGCCAAATCTGAAGATCATTTAGATCAACTGTATAAAAATTCGCGCTTACCAAATTTAACTTTAAGCGATATGGGGTTTAAAGCAGCCACAATTAAAGTTGAAGACTATCAATTAAATAAAGCGTTTTTAGAAGCGTATGAAGATAAAAGAAACATCCCTTCTATTCATGGTACTTCAAAATTGAGTCCGCATTTACGGTTTGGCACCGTAGGTTACCGCAGCTTAATACAAACTGCTTTAACTGCGAAAAACCAAACTTTTTTAAACGAGTTAATTTGGAGAGAGTTTTATAAAGCCATTTTACACCATTTTCCTGAAACACAAAATCGTGCCTTTAAACCTGTGTATGATCAAATTGAATGGCGCAATAGTAAAGATGATTTTGAGCGGTGGAAAAATGGACAAACGGGTTATCCTATTGTAGATGCAGGAATGCGACAACTTAATGAAACCGGTTGGATGCATAACAGAATTAGAATGGTAGTAGGAAGCTTTTTGTGCAAACACTTACTTATCGATTGGCGTTGGGGCGAAGCCTATTTTGCTGAAAAACTTTTAGATTACGAAATGTCATCTAATGTTGGTGGCTGGCAATGGGTAGCCGGTTCCGGCGTCGATGCCGCACCGTATTTTAGAGTGTTTAACCCGTACAGCCAAACTGAGCGCTTTGATAAAGACAAGGTTTATATTAAAAAATGGGTGCCTGAAGTTAACTCTAGTAAATACCCAGAACCTATGGTCGAACATAAAATGGCACGGGAGCGCTGCTTAAACACCTACAAATCAGCTGTTAAGTCTTAAATAAGCGTCTAGCCTTTTCCAGATCTGCCGGCGTATCTATTCCGATAGAAACTTCAGCGGTTTCAACCATTTTAATGGTTTTTCCATGTTCGAGGTGTCGGATGCATTCAATCTTTTCGGCGGTTTCTAGCGGTGTCATTTCAGAATGGTAAAAGTCAAGTAACGCTTGTTTTCTGAAGGCATAAATACCAACGTGCTTGAAGTATGAAATAGCAGACTCTAAATTTCTGCGGAAAGGAATGACCGATCGCGAAAAATACAGTGCGTGATTTTGAGCATCAGTAATCACTTTAACATGATTAGGATTTTCAATATCGGCTGAAGTTTTTAGTGGTGTTTTTAAAGAGGCTAAATCGATTTGATGATGGTGATCTGTTTCAAATACAGCCAGCAATTTCGAGAGTGCCTTTTTATTTATAAATGGTTCATCACCTTGAACATTAACTACAATATCTGCAGAAATATGTTCAACAGCTTCAGCTATACGGTCACTCCCACATTCATGCTCTTGTTGAGACCGAATCACATTTGGGGTATATTGTTTTACCACATCTTCAATAGCTTCAGAATCGGTCACCACATAAACCTGATCAAATAAACCAGTGGTTTGTGCTGCTAAAAAGGTTTGTACAATTACAGGCTTGCCTCCTAAATCTTGCAGGAGTTTTCTAGGGAATCTAGAGGCTTCGAGCCTTGCGGGAATCATGGCTATTGTTTTCATGCGTGTTAAAATTAATCGGTGAAAAAATCGTTTTTAAAGCCTATTAAATATAATTTCTCTTTAGCTCTAGTGATGGCTGTATATAACCAGCGTAAGTAATCTTGGTTAATGCCTTCTTTTAAATAAGGTTGCTCTACAAAAACGGTGTGCCATTGGCCACCTTGAGACTTATGACAGGTAATGGCATAACTAAATTTAACTTGTAGGGCATTGAAAAACTTATTTTTCTTGACTTTTAAAAACTTTTTATACTTGGACTTTTCATCGGCGTAATCTTCTAAAACAGCTTCATAAAGTTGATGTGATTCTTCGTAGGTTAATGCTGGCCCGTTAGATGTTAGCGTGTCTAATAAAATTACGGTTTCAAAAGCTTGCATTTTAGGATAATCGACCATTTGCACCTTTACTTCTGCAAACCTAAAGCCGTAAATTTCTTTAATACTAAAAATTTCGAGTATTTCAACAATATCGCCATTAGCAATAAATCCAGCATCTGAAGTTGGTTTTAACCAAAAATAGTTATTCTTAACGACCATTAGGTAATCACCTGCGGCAATTTCATCTTCGCGAAATAGAATTTTAGCTCGTATTTGCTGGTTGTATAAGTTAGCACGCTTGTTAGAGCGAACAATAATAGCTGTTTCTTCATGACCTAAATGGTCAAATGAATGGTTAACAGCATCCATGATTTCATAACCATCAACCAATCGAACTATATCGGCTTGATTAGAAATTTTAAATTCAAACGCATTAACCTCCTGATTGATGGATTCGCGAATCTCGGTGGCATTATATAAAATCTCACTTTCTTGTTGCTGCCGGAGTACTTCATTTAATTCGATTGCTTTGACGTCCATCCCAAAATGGCGTTCTAAAGTTTCTTGAGATAAAGCGGGACTTAAATCGGCTTTTACAGGCGGTAATTGGGCTGTATCGCCAATAAAAATAAGTTTACAATTTTCGCCAGAGTAAACATACTCGATTAAATCGTCTAAAACCGATTGGCTAGTTAAGAGGTCATTCCCTTTAGGAAAATCAGGGATCATAGACGCCTCATCAATCACGAATATGGTGTTTTTGTGTTTATTCTCTTGAGGAACAAAATCTACACCACCATTGCTTTTCTTGCGAGGTTGGTATATTTTACGATGTATGGTAAATGCTGTTTGATGACTATAATTTGAAATAACTTTAGCAGCACGACCTGTTGGAGCACATAAAATAATACGTTGATTAGATTTTCTGATATTTTTAACCAACGTACTAATGATGGTTGTTTTTCCTGTACCCGCATAGCCCTTCAATAAAAATAATTGATCTTCATGTTTAGCAAAAATAAAACGCGATAACATTTGCAAAGCTAAATCTTGCTTTGTTGTTGGCTGATGGCCAAAATCTGATTTTAAATGCTTGTAGAAAGATGCATCTTGCATAGAAGAGTTAATTAAACATCAAATATACCAAGCTTTTTTAGATGTTATACTTTTGTGATTAAAAAAAAGTTGTAGATTTGTGTGCATCGTAAATTTAATAATATACTTATGAAAATTGTTATTCAAATTTTATTAACCGTTGTAATCGTAGTATTAGGTTACTTCACTTATAAATCGGTTTATGGACCAGTTGAATTTAACAAGGCTAAAGAAAAACGTTATGCTGAAGTTATTGAAAAGTTAAAAGACATTAGAGATGCCGAGCTAGCTTACAAAGAAGTGACAGGTCGATTTAATGGTTCTTACGATAGTTTAGTGCGATTTATAGATACCGCTCAATTTGTTGTAACACAACGTCGTGATACAACTTACCTTGATGAGGAATACAAAAAACGTTATGGTGTAGATGAATATGTTGAAGATGTAGTGATTGACACTCTTGGTTACGTAAATGTTAAAGATTCAATTTTTAAAGGTTCTGATCGTTATAAGAACATGATGAATGTACCATTCACCGATGGTAAGAAATTTGAATTAAATGCAGGCATGCTTGATAAAGACGGTAACATGATTCCTGTTTTTGAAGCTAAAATTGATAAGTCTGATATTTTAAGTGATTTAGACCAAGACTTAGTTATACAAGAAAAACAAACTGTTGCTGTAGACGGTGTAAATGGTGCTTATATTAAAGTAGGTTCTATGACAGAAGTTAATACAAGCGGTAACTGGCCAAAAAATTATGGCGACAAAGACTAATTTAGATACCACTAAAACATATCAGAAATTGTCCATTTTGATCACTCAAAATGGACTTTCTTTTTTATACTTGAACCAGTCTAATGTTGAATATCACGATTACGTAAGCCTTGACCAACATCAAGAACTTCATATTGAAATTGAAGAAAAACTAAAAAATCACCTCCAAAACCATAGCAACGAACAGATTAAAAAGGTTGACTTAATTTACTGTAATCAAGATTACAATCTTATCCCTAAAGAATTAACTCAACCTCAACAGTCTGAGCTTGCCCATGCTGCTAAATACTCTATTCAACTAACAACCACTGATAATTTTAGTGTAGATTACGTTTTTAATGAAGAGATAGCCGTTACGTTTATTCCTTTTGCCAACGTAAATAATTTACTCTTTGACCTATTTGGAAGTTTTAATCACACACATCACATTAGCAACTACTTAAAAGCTTCAAGCACCTATCAAAATACAGGCTTATATTGTATTGCGTTCATTAACCAACACAGCTTAGACATTTGTATTATAGATAATAATAAATTGTTATTAGGCAATTCATTTGAAGTAACCTCAGAAGAAGATATTATGTACTATGTATTGTATTGTCTTGAAGTTAATGAAATAGATCGAGAAAGCGTTAAGACCCATTTAATACGTTTCTCTTCTTTATACAGTATTGTTAAACTAGAACAACTTCTAGAGCTATACATTAGTGATTTCAAGTTTAAAGACTTTTATAAAGAAGAGAATACAATAAACCCCTATTTTAACCAACATAAGTTCATTAACGATATATGCGAATAATTTCTGGAACTCATAAGGGACGTAGGCTTCAAGCTCCAAAAAAATTACCTGTGCGACCGACTACAGATCGTGCTAAAGAAGCTTTGTTTAATATATTGATGCATCAGTTTCAATTCTCTGATTTAGCAGTATTAGATCTTTTTAGCGGCATTGGATCTATAGCGTTTGAATTTGCGTCTAGAGGCACTAAAGATATCACATGTGTAGATGCCAATCAAAAATGTTGTCGTTACTTAACAGAAACCTCAGAATTACTAGAAGCAGAATGTAAAGTTATTAAAAGTGATGCTTTACAATACCTCCAGCAAACACCAAAGCAGTTTGATGTTATTTTTGCAGACCCACCTTACGAAATCGAAACTTCTAAGCTCACGGATTTAATTAACACAGTAATCCAACAGAAGTTATTAATCAATGAAAATTCTCTTCTAATTGTTGAGCATTCGAAATTTATAGACCTGTCTGATCACAATTATATCACAGAATATAGAAATTATGGTTTGTCAATTTTTTCATTTTTTAGGAAAGTAACAAAATCTTAAGCAAGAACTAATTAGCTTCAGCAATAATCAAACTATAAAGACTAAAAAATAAGTTAGATTTGCTTATATAAAATATTAATATTGTTGTTGGGTATAGTTTTAATTTATTAAAGCTATAATTTAAAGGCTACCAAATTGGTAGCCTTTTTATATAAAAAAAGCCTGAAATTAATTTCAGGCTTTTTAGGTTAAAAACTTTCGTATAGCTTAGATTATGAATCTTTTTGATTCATTAGAGAAGCTGATAGCTTTTTGTATGTTCCGTTTTCTAGGCGTTCTCTTATCGCTGAAAAAGCTTTTAAGGTTAAGTCGATATCTTCCATGGTATGCGTAGCCGTAGGGATCATTCGAAGTAAAATTAAACCTTTAGGGATAACAGGGTAAACGACAATAGAACAAAATATCCCGTGATTTTCTCTTAAATCTTTTACTAAGGCCATTGCTTCAGGAATACTTCCCTTTAAATAAACCGGAGTTACACAGCTTGATGTAGTACCAATATCAAATCCATTATCTTTTAAACCACTTTGAAGTGCATTTACATTTTCCCAAAGTTTATTCTTTAACTCTGGCATAGTTCTAAGCATGTCAAGGCGTTTAAGTGCACCTTCAACTAACGTCATTTGAAGAGATTTAGCAAACATCTGAGACCTAAGGTTGTATTTTAAGTACTCAATTATTTCCTTATCACCTGCAATAAATGCACCTGTACTGGCAAGAGACTTGGCAAAAGTGGCAAAATAAACGTCTATTTCGTCTTGAACACCTTGCTCTTCTCCAGCGCCAGCACCAGTTTCACCTAAAGTTCCGAAACCGTGAGCATCATCAACTAGTAATCTAAAGTTATATTTTTTCTTTAATTCAACTATTTCCTTAAGCTTACCTTGCTCACCACGCATTCCAAAGACACCTTCAGAAATAAAGAGTACGCCACCACCTGTTTGTTCTGCTATTTTTTCAGCGCGAGCTAAGTTTAATTCAATGCTATCTAAATCATTATGCTTATACGTAAATCGTTTACCTAAGTGTAAACGTACCCCATCAATAATACAAGCGTGAGCATCTACATCATATACAATAACATCGTCTTTTCCTACAAGCGCATCAATGGTTGACATAATCCCTTGATAACCGAAGTTTAAAACATAGGCAGCTTCTTTACTTACAAAGTCAGCTAATTCATTTTGCAACTTTTCATGCAAATCGGTGTGGCCACTCATCATTCGAGCACCCATTGGATAGGCACTTCCGTACTTTTTAGCAGCCTCTGCATCTACTTTCCTGACTTCAGGATGATTTCCAAGGCCAAGGTAGTCGTTTATACTCCAGGTAATCACTTCTCTACCTTGAAACTTCATTCGATTGCTTATTTGACCTTCTAATTTTGGAAAAACAAAATAACCTTCGGCTTGGTCTGCCCATTTACCCAAAGGCCCTTTATCTCTGTAAATTTTCGCAAATAAATCTTTCATAATTTTAGTACTAGTTGTTAAACAAACTATTTTTTAGCTTACTTTAGTAAGCTTTTTTCCAGCAACTTGGCTTTCTTCATTTCGAATAAATCCTTGAGTTTCCATCCAAGTATCACTGTATATTTTACTCATATATCTAGAGCCATGATCTGGAAAAATAACAACCACATGGCTATTTTGATCAAATTCATTGTTTTCTGCAAGTTGCATTACGCCTTGCATTGCAGCACCACTTGTATACCCTACAAACATGCCTTCAGCTTTAGCAATATCTCGGGCCATAAAAGCACTTTCAGCATCAGTTACTTTTGTAAAACTATCTATCACATCAAAATCGGTAGCTGTTGGAACAAGATTTTTCCCAAGACCTTCAATCTTGTAGGGATAAATTTCGTTTTTATCTAGCGTTTTTGTTTCGTGGTATTTTTTTATAATAGAACCGTAAGCATCTATACCTAAAATTTTAATAGCTGGGTTTTGCTCTTTTAAGTAGCGAGCTGTACCTGATATGGTTCCACCTGTCCCACTACAAGCCACAAGATGAGTGATTTTACCTTCTGTTTGTTTCCAGATTTCTGGACCCGTAGAAAGATAGTGAGCATCAATATTTAAACTATTAAAATATTGGTTGATATAAATTGAGTTTGGTGTTTCTTTTTGAATACGTTTAGCTACTTCATAGTATGACTTTGGGTCTTCTGGCGGCACATTAGCAGGACACACATGAACCTCGGCTCCCATTGTTTTTAGCAGCGATATTTTGTCCTTTGACGACTTATCACTAACAGCCAAAATACAACTGTAACCTTTTACAGCGCAAGCCATTGCTAAGCTAAAACCTGTGTTACCGGAGGTAGTTTCAACTACAGTGTCACCTGGCTTTATTCGGCCTTCTTTTTCTGCCCTATCTAAAATATAGAGTGCAATCCGGTCTTTAGAAGAATGTCCTGGGTTTTGAGCTTCGTATTTTACAAAAAAATCACCCTTCAGGTGTTTTGTAATCGTATTAAGACGAACTAAAGGTGTACAACCTATCATCTCTAAAACGTTATTATGAACATTCATTTCACCATGCATAAAACACTTTTCTTTACCCTGCATATACTAAACCAATGGTTAAAATTCAATTGGCAAAAGTACAATTTTTTTTTGATTAACTTTTGATATCAGCTAAATCAAACAAAAATGTATACTCTTTGGCCATCTCTTTTAATGCTTCAAAGCGACCAGAAGCACCTCCATGGCCGGTGCTCATATTAGTCTCTAAAAACAACTTATTGGTAAAGTTAGTTTGCTCTCTAAGCTTAGCTACCCATTTGGCAGGCTCCCAATATTGAACTTGTGAATCATAAAACCCTGTAGTAACTAACAGGTTAGGATAATTATGATTGCCCACATTATCATAGGGCGAATAAGATTTAATGTAATGATAATATTCAGCTTGATTAGGATTACCCCATTCGTCGTACTCACCTGTGGTTAAAGGTATACTATCATCTAGCATAGTGGTTACTACATCTACAAATGGCACTGCAGCAATCACGCCTTTGTATAACTCTGGACGCTTATTAATAACGCTACCAATAAGCAAGCCGCCTGCTGAACCACCCATAGCAAACAA
Organism: Psychroflexus sp.; assembly: GCA_965656295.1. Taxonomy (GTDB): domain Bacteria; phylum Bacteroidota; class Bacteroidia; order Flavobacteriales; family Flavobacteriaceae; genus Psychroflexus. The sequence goes on along the minus strand of CBFHKB010000002.1, from coordinate 18,717 downwards.
GGCTTCAGGGGTGGTATATTTATGTTGAATTAAATATTCGCTGACCGCTATAAAATCGGTAAAGGTATTTTGCTTTTGAAGCATTTTACCTTGCTCATACCATTCTCTTCCTAAATATTCACCACCACGTACATGTGCAATAACAAACACAAAACCACGGTTGAGTAAACTTAAACGACTGGATGAAAAATAAGGATCTATCGTATGCCCATAACTTCCATAACCGTATTGAAGTAACGGGTTACTACCATCGCGCTCTATACCTTTTTTATAAATAATAGACATTGGTATTTTAGTTCCGTCTTTAGCCGTAGCCCATTGTCGCTCTTCTATATAGTTAGAAGGTTTAAAACTTTCATCCAACACAGGCTGTTGTTTCATTTTAACTTCAAACTTGGTTCGCATATTGTAATCGAACACAGAAGTTGGTGTTGTTAACGAACTAAATACATATCTAAATGTATCGGTATTAAAATCAGGATTTGTTGATGTCCCTAGAGTGTATGTTTCACTTGAAATAGGTATAAAATAGTCTTCTTCTAGATCCCAAGAAATCACACGTAGTCTTGACAATCCATTAAAGCGCTCGGTTAGGACTAAATAATTTTTAAAGAGTTCAACATCTTCAATTAAAACATCATGACGATGACCAATAACTTCTTCCCAGTGCTCAACCCCTGTATGTTGAATGGGTGTACGCATTAATTTAAAGTTTTGGGCCTTATCTTTATTAGTTAAAAGGTAAAAGTAATCGCCATAATGCATAGCACTATACTCCAGTTTTGGTGTTCGTTCTTGCAGCAGTTTAAATGGTGCGTCGGGTGTATTGGCGTCTATAAATCGATATTCATCCTGCAAGGTTGCAGAAGATCCGATAACAATAAATTGTTTTGATTTTGATCGATATACAAAACAATTATAGGTTTCATCTTGTTCTTCATACACCAATATATCATCATTCACATCGGTCCCTAAAACATGTTTATAAATACGATATGAACGTAAGGTTTGAGGATCCTTTCGCGTATAAAACAAGGTCTTATTATCATTTGCCCAACACGAGCTTCCTGTGGTTTTTTCAATTTTTTCTGGGTATAATTCACCCGTTTCTAGATTTTTAATTTGAATGGTATACTCACGCCTACTTACCTGATCCACTCCAAAAGAAGCCATTTGATTGTTAGGTGAAATAGCAATACCTGTGAGTTTAAAATAGTCAAAGTCTTTCGCCATTTCATTTTCATCAAACAACAGTTCAGGTTTTGCCCGTAAGGATTTATAATACCGATAGTAAACAGGATAGTCTTTACCCGTTTCAAATTTAGCTTGATACCAATAATGGTCTAAAAAGTATGGTACAGACTCATCATCTTCTTTAATTCGAGATTTTATCTCTTCGAAAAGATTCTCTGAAAATTTGTTTAAATGAGAAGTTTCAGCTTTGTAATAAGCGTTTTCAGCTTCTAAATAAGCTTTAACTTCTGGGTTTTCACGATCGTTGAGCCAATAGTAATTATCTATTCTTAGGTCTTTATGAGCCTCAAGTTGATGAGGAATCTTGTTGGCTTTTGGTGGTGTGTTCAAGGCTTTTTTTTTCGCAAATATAAGTTTCTACCCAGAGGAAAATAATACTTAACTAAAATTTTAAAATTAGCAGCTGAATTAAAGTCGATGTATTTTGTAATTTTACCTCCAAAAAAAATAATATGTTTGGAGATATGATGGGCATGATGGGAAAAATTAAAGAAGCCCAAGCAAAAGTTGAAGAAACCAAGAAACGGCTTGACACGGTAAGTTTAACTGAAGCCTCAAACGATGGCCTTTTAAAAACTGTAATTACTGCTAATCGCGAAATTAAATCGATTACAATTAGTGATGAGCTGCTAGAAGATAAAGAAATGTTAGAAGATTACTTAATACTAACACTTAACAAGGCTATTAAAAAAGCAACAGAAGTTAATGAAGCTGAAGTTTCTGCAGCGGCTAAAAATGGCCTACCTGACATTCCTGGACTCACCAGCTAACTGAGCACTATACGTTCTATAATGGGTTGCGGCAACTGCTCATTAAGCCGGAGTATGATTTTGGATTTGCCATAGCTAAGTTCTTGCCTTAAGGTTGAGGAGCTTAACTTAACGATTAATGTCCCGTTGTTAAATCTTACGCTTTTGGTGTAGTTTTTTATTCCTGGACCTAATTCTTTGTACCAAAGATCTTCAACTTCAACTTTGTTAAGCCCTTTTTCTAGCTTAAGGTTTTTTTTAAATGCACCAAGTACGTCTTTTAGGCTCTGCTCTTCTCGCTGACGTTTATGGGGTTTGTTAGCGCTCATTCTCTTCGACTTCAATAGGTTCAAATCGCTTGTAGATATAAATAATATTAGCGTTGTTTTTTAGTATCAATTGATCTTCCTTTAGTTCTAAAACAGTTTCATACCATTGATCGTATGGAGAGGTAAATTCAATTTTAAGACTGTCATTTTGATACACAAATGCAAAAGTTTCAGCATCTTCAGTAACCTTGTGTTTTCCTAATAAGCTTGGTTGAACTTTTTTTCTAAAACCAGTAGAGTCGGTTTTTAAGTAAAAATAATCTACACTTTTATTAATTTTATAGGTTTTACTGCCGTACGGTGTGTTGGCGTTTTGGATTTCCCAATAGCCATTAATAGTTTGTAAATCATATGTTTGATCTTGACAAGATACTATTAAAATACCAAGTGCTAATAAATAGAGATACCTCATGCCTGTTTTTTTAAATTAATCATTTTATAATTAGCTGTGCTTGATTTAACGACAGCTTCTGTGCGTTCTGGGTGAGTATCGCTAATAAATAACTGTCCCATATCGTCGCGTGTTACCATACTCACAATTTGAGCCACACGAGTTTCGTCTAGCTTATCAAAAATATCATCAAGAAGCACAATAGGTTTAAATCCGCTTTTAGCCTTCATGAAATCATATTGAGCAAATTTCAAGGCGATTAAATACGATTTTTGCTGTCCCTGAGAGCCAAATTTCTTAATGGGATGTTGATTAATATTAAATATTAAATCGTCTTTATGAATACCAACTGTGGTATGCTGGCGTTGCAAATCTTTAGTTTGGTTTTTATTTAATAGTTCAAGCAAATTACTTTCATAAAGTTGGCTTTTATAACGTATATTAATTTCTTCACCGCCACTACTTATATCTTTATATCGTTGTTTTAATATGGGCATAAATTGCTCTACAAATTGTTCTCTAGCCTCAAAAATTGATGCAGCATATATGGCTAATTGTTCGTTATAAACCAAAAGCGAATCCTGATTAAATGTGCGATTAGCTGCAAAGTACTTCAGCAAGGCGTTACGCTGTGCTAAAACCTTATTATAGTTAATCACTTGATCTAAATAAGCTTTGTTAGATTGTGCAATAACAGCGTCTATAAATTTGCGCCTAACATCGCTACCTTCTAAGATTAAATCACGATCTGTTGGTGAAATAATAACCAGAGGAATTAAACCAATATGATCACTAAACTTGTCGTAAATCTTAGAGTTGCGCTTAATGACTTTTTTTTGTGTTTTCTTAAAACTCACGACAACGCGCTCGGTTTTTGTTTCTTTTTGAAAACAACCGTCGACTACAAAAAAATCTTCGCCATGGGTGATATTTTGACTGCTTACAGGATTAAAATAGCTTTTACCAAAAGCAAGATGGTAAATCGCATCTAACACGTTGGTTTTCCCAATACCATTGTCCCCTACCAAACAATTAATATGTTGGTCTAAATTGAGATGTAGCTGATTGAAATTTTTATAATTAAGTAAAGATAATTCCTGTATGTGCATTGATAAAATTTAGCATTAAAATTCGAATAGCGAAATTATCAAATAAAATGTATTTTTTATATCGATAAAAATTATATTTTTGCGCGTCGATCAAACAATAATTATGGCATCATACAAGAAAAGAGGATATAAAAATAAGCAGAAACCTGAAAACGAAACATCTCAAGATTTAGACGTTCAAGACTCAACAACCGCTGAAGTTTTTGAATCTTTAGATCAAAGCGCAAGTAAAACTGAAGAATTTATTAGCAAATACCAAAAGAAAATATTCGGAGCAATTATCGTTGTAATTGTTGTTGTTCTTGGATCACTTGCTTATCAAAAATTTATTGTAGAGCCAACTGAAACCGAAGCTGCAAACGAGCTTAACCAAGCTCAGATCTACTTTAAAAACGCTTTAGAAGCTTCTGGAAAAGAAGCAAAAGATTCGCTTTACAGCTTATCTTTAGAAGGTGGTAACGGAAAGTTTGGCTTCGTAGATATTGCCTCACAATACGGCGGTACCAAATCTGGTAATTTAGCTAACTACTATGCCGGGATGGCTAATTTTAGATTATCTAACTACCAAGAAGCTATTAATTATTTAGACGATTTTGATAGCGAAGATGAACTTTTAATGCCTATCGCACTTGGTACTATTGCAGATGCCTTTCAACAAATTGGCCAACCTGAACAAGCCTTAAAGTATTATGAGCAAGCTGCTCAAATTAGAAACAATTCGTTTACAGCACCAAAATACCTATTAAAAGCTGCAATTACAGCAATTGAACTTAACAATGCTAGTGTCGCATTAAATCATTTAAATACCTTAAAAGACGAATATGCCGACAGCAATGAGGCTAAAGAAGCAGATGTGTATCTAGGTCAAGCTGAAGCAATGCAATAATTATGGCTACAGCAGGCACAGACTTATCATTTTACGACAAATCTAGCTTACCTGAAGCTAAAGATTTTAAGATAGGGATTGTTGTGTCTGAATGGAATAGCGAAATTACAGAAAATTTATTTCAAGGAGCATTTGATGCCTTAACCGACATTGGTGTTATTAAAGATAATATTGTACGATGGAATGTTCCTGGCAGCTTTGAATTAATTTACGGTTGTAAGAAAATTCAACAGAGCTTTGAAATGCTAGACTGTGTTATTGCTATTGGCAATGTTATTCAAGGGGAAACTAAACATTTTGATTTTGTTTGTCAAGGAGTGACTAACGGCATTGCCGAGCTAAATTTAACATCAGACATTCCCACTATTTTTTGTGTCTTAACCGATAACACCATACAGCAATCTCGTGATCGATCAGGCGGTAAACACGGTAACAAAGGAGCAGAAGCAGCTGTGGCAGCTATTAAAATGGCCCAGCTTAGAAAAGACGCTAAATTCTACAAAGCTTAATTTCATTTACTTTTCTTAAAAATTTAATGATGCCTGCGCCGTTAAGGTGTAAATCATTAAATTTGGACTTATATTAATTACTATGTTTAAAGTCAAATCTTTTAAATTACCTAAAAACACCAGATATAATTACACCCCACGTTATTACAGCGGTAAAAAGATTAGTAATATCTATGAGATTGACTCTAGTTTTAATAAATATAAATCTACTCACAACTCTATAGACTTTGGCTCGCATTGGGCCGATGCCAGAAAAAACAGTCGCCATCGTGGAAACCGGTCGATTAATAAACGTGTAATTATCATCGCATTAATCTTGGCATTTATTTTTTTATGGCTCATTGACTTTGACCTCTCAATATTTAGTCAATCTCAATATGAGTAATATTATTAAATTATTACCAGACCACGTTGCCAATCAAATCGCTGCGGGTGAAGTGGTACAACGTCCCGCATCGGTAGTTAAAGAATTACTTGAAAATGCAGTAGATGCTCAATCTAAACTCATCAAACTTATTGTTAAAGATGCAGGCAAATCACTTATTCAAGTCGTTGATGATGGTATAGGCATGAATGAGACCGATGCACGGCTTTCGCTAGAACGTCATGCGACTTCTAAAATTAGTACTGCTGAAGACTTGTTTAAATTACAAACCAAAGGCTTTCGGGGTGAAGCTTTGGCATCTATTGCAGCTATAGCACACCTAGATATCAAAACTAAAACTGAAGCCGATGAAATTGGGACACATATTCAAGTTGAAGGCAGTAAAGTTCTTAGTCAAACGCCAAGCGTAACAAGCAAAGGAACCTCCATAGCGGTTAAGCATCTATTTTTTAATATTCCAGCACGTCGAAATTTTTTAAAGTCTGACCAAGTTGAACTTAAACACATCATCGATGAGTTTCAACGAGTCGCTTTAGCCCATCCTGATCTCAATTTCGAATTTCACCATAACAATACTGAATTATTTAAGCTACAGGCCTGTAATTTAAGACAACGTATTGTTGGGATTATGGGAGCAAAAAGCAATGAGAAATTAGTCCCTGTTAAAGAAAAAACCGATTTAATTGAAGTCAATGGTTTTATAGGAAAACCTGAATTCGCCAGACGAAGTCGTGGTGAACAGTTTATTTTTGTAAATCATCGATTTATAAAAGACCATTATTTAAATCATGCTATCATAGCTGGATTTGACGGTTTACTGAAGGATAAAACGTATCCCTCTTACTTTCTTTATTTGACTATAAACCCCGAACGTATTGATATAAATATACACCCCGCTAAGACCGAAATAAAGTTTGATGATCAACATGCAATTTACAGTATTATACAAAGTTCTATAAAGCACAGCCTTGGTCAATTTAATATTGCACCTATCTTAGACTTTGAAAAAGACCAAAATTTAGACACAAGTTACCAACAACAAAAATCTCCAGCAAAACTTCCTAGTATAGAAGTAGATCGCAATTACAATCCTTTTAAAACGGAAGTTAATTCACGGCCATTTCAACCTAAATCTAAACCTGTAAAAAACTGGCAAGATTTATACACCACTGAAACTCCCATAACGCCGTCTGAACCTGTAGAATTTGAATCTAAGTTGTTTAACGAAACTGAATTTGCAAGTCAGACAAAAGCCTTTCAACTTAGCCAAAAATACATCGTTACCGCCTTTAAATCAGGACTCATTTTAATCAACCAACATCGAGCGCATTTCAGAATTCTTTATGAAGAACTCTTAAAAAATATTACTGAAAAACCCGCAGCTAGCCAGCAGTTATTATTTCCGTTAGAGCTAGAACTTGACCAAAAAACAAAGGCAGTATTTACGGGTTTACGAGAATCAATTGAAAATACGGGGTTTAGGTTTAACGTTAAGCGTAATAAAACACTAGTTATTAACGGTATTCCTGATATGATACAAGAAACAGATGTATCAGGCATTTTAGATCACATATTTTCGGCATTTGACCATGAAATCCCTCAAAGTAGTTTCGAAAGCAACACTATTTTGGCACAGGCTTTAGCTAAAAACATGGCTATAAGAACGGGAGTAAATTTAGAGCAAACAGAACTTCATCAAATTATTGACACGTTATTTGCTTGTAAAGATTACTTAAAAACACCCGACGGCAAACAAATTTATATAAATTTGAGTCTTGAGGATATTACTAAAAAATTCGCTTGATGCAACAAATAACGTCTACAGTTAAAACGCTTTTAATTGTGAATATCATTTTTTTTGTGGGTTCACAACTTATTGGAGATTACGCTTATAAAGTTTTCGCCCTCTGGTTTCCCGAAAATCCTAACTTTGGTATTTGGCAAATATTCTCGCATATGTTTATGCATGCGCAAGAAACCCTATCGCACATTCTATTTAATATGTTTGCACTTTATATTTTCGGAAGTGCTTTAGAAAATTACTTGGGACAACAGCGGTTTTTATTTTTATACTTTTCGGCGGGTTTAGGTGCCGCTGGCTTACAAATACTTTTTAGTTATTTAAATTTTAATGAAGCCTATAATGCTTATCTCGATCAAGGTATCCCAGCCAGTGAAATTAATCAAATGTTGACCAGTGTTTATGAAACTGGACAGTATCGGGTATTTAGCCAAATCCCTCAAGGAGTGACAGACCAATTGCTCGGCACGTATGTAGTTCCAATGGTTGGTGCATCTGGAGCTATTTTTGGAGTCTTAGCTGCTTTTGCCATTGTTTATCCTAATTTACCACTTTATATTATTTTTGTACCTATTCCTATAAAAGCAAAGTACTTAATTGGTGGTTACTTTTTAATTAATGTATTTTCTGCCCTGTCGGGCGTTAGTCTTTTAGGACCATCTAATACAGCATATTGGGCACATATTGGTGGAGCCATTATAGGGTTTTTGATGATGTGGTATTGGAAAAAAAATCAATTTAACCAAAACCGATGGAATTGATATGAATTGGAAGGAGCAATTAAAATATAAATACAACCTGGCCACTATAGTCGAGAAGCTTATCGTTTATAATGTCATTATGTTTGTGCTTACATTTGCGATTAATACGCTAGTGTTTCTAATGACAGGATCGACTAATTCAGGTGGTTTTGTGACTCAATGGCTTAGTTTTCCAAAAGATTTAGGTGATTTTATATGGAGACCGTGGAGTATTGTAACCTACGCATTTATGCATTCGGGGATTTTTCATATTCTATCAAATATGATCATTCTGTATTTTTCTGGTCAGTTTTTTTTGACTTTCTACTCACCCAAACGCTTAGTAAATTATTACGTTCTAGGGGCAATCTCAGGCGCGTTGTTATTTAGTTTAAGTTATAATCTTTTCCCTGCATTTCAAGGAACTGGGAAATCGTTTTTAATCGGTGCATCGGCAGCCGTTATGGCAGTATTAGTTGGTGTGGCAACCAAGGCACCTCACTTACAAGTGAGATTGTTTTTCTTAGGTAATTTAAAATTATGGTGGATTGCTGCTTTTTTAGTTGTCGTAGACTTTATACAAATTCCGTTTGGGAATCCCGGCGGTCACCTAGCGCATATTGGCGGTGCCTTAATTGGTTACACTTACACTAAACAACTTGATAAAGGTAACGATATTGGAGCTTGGATCGAGTCAAGTATAGATTGGTTTGCCCAGTTTTTTAATAGTTCTAAAGGTCCTAAAATGAAAACTGTTCACAAAAACAAGACAGGTACTAGGACTAAAAAATCAACTAATTCTAAATCACAAGGCTATCAAAAAAATCAACAAAAAATTGATGACATCCTTGATAAAATCAGCAAAAGTGGTTACGACAGCTTAACAAAAGAAGAAAAAGATTTTTTATTTAAAGCAGGTAAAGACCTATAAACCAAATGGCAAGGTTTAAAACATTATCATTTACTCATAAGGTTGTTTATTTACTAAACATTCTGTTTGCTTTACTTTTAATTTTTGCCTACATATTGCCCTTTATACCGCCAAAACTATCATCGACCCTATCCATTCTAAATTTAGGCTTAGGTTTATTTATTTTATGTAATGTCATATTCACAATCTATTGGTTAGTGGTATGGAAACGCCAAATGATTCTATCGCTAGCCTGTTTATTAGTTGGCTTTGGTTACTGGGATTCTATTTATGCGTTGAATTCTAATAAAGGCCTAACTAAAAGTTCTACCGAAACTTTAAACCTATTAAGTTATAATGTACGACTGTTTAATGCGTATAAATGGACTAATGATAAAGAGATTCCGCATAAAATAAAGCAATTTATACACCAAGAAAAACCTGATATTTTAGCCTTACAAGATTATTATATCAACCGCGAAACACATTTACAAGATTTTAAGTTTAGTTACAAACAGCCAAGAAGCGAGCCTAATGGTAAGTTTGGTTTAGCGATCTACAGTCGCTATAAAATTATTAACACGCACAACTTAAGGTTTGAGGAAACTGGTAATAATGCTATTTACGCCGATATTGTTGTTGATCAAGATACCTTACGTGTGTTTTCTATACATTTAGAATCGCTAAAAATTAAGCCCGATGTAAAGCAGTTTCAAAACCAGAATCAGCAACAACTTTTAAATCGTATTGGTAAATCATTTATAAAACAGCAGACGCAAGCCGAGCAGTTAGCACATGAAATTAAATTGTCGCCTTACAAGGTTATAGTATGTGGCGATCTTAATAATTCTGCAGTATCATATGTGTCTCAACTCATTTTAGGCGATCGGCTAAAAGATAGCTTTGAAGAAGCCGGTTCTGGCTTTGGAAAAACCTTTGATTTTGATTTTATACCTCTGCGAATTGATGTTATTTATATTGACAAGCAACTCAAAGCTGTTGAATTTAAAAATTACAAGTTTAAATATTCAGACCACTACCCTATTTCAACTGAAGTAGTCATTTAAAAATCTTGTAAATAAGCTTCGCTTGAAGGCCCTAAATTGAATAGTAAATCAAGAATACTAAGATTAGGAATAAATCCAAATTTTGGCTCAAACACCTGGTTATACGTGTTTATTTTATAAAATGAAGAACGCTTGGCTATAGCAAAATTACGGTGATCAATCTTCGTTAAATCTTCACTATTAGGTTTATATTTTTGAGTGAAACTTGGTGAAAATTCTAAACCAAGAGCAGTACACACAACTTCTGTACACTTCAAATTATAATCCATTAAATAATGAGCTGGTTTTTCAAATAAAAATGCAAAATCATCTTCGTAAAATTCAAAAAACGGAGACGTTCGATATGCCGTTTGAATAGACTTCCAATGCAGTTGTTGCCATTTAAAACTCTGTTCAATCTTTACATCTTTATACAACTGTCGTTTTGCCTGAGCCTTTCTATGTTTGATAGGTATATTGAGCAATAAACGCCCATTGGCTCCATAAATATATTGACGGTTCCGATAGGTTTGTTTTTGGTAATTATCGAATTTCTCAAATGTGATAGACTTTGCTTTAAACATAGCAATGTATTGGTCTATGGGACCAAAATAAGTGGGATGAAAAACAGCTGCTTCCATTTAAGACGTTTTACGCTTTTTTCTAAAATAACTTATGCCAAACCATAAGGCTAAAGCGATTAAAAAATATTGAAAATAAGACACGCGTTCACCTTCTCCAGCAACAGTTGTAAACATTCGATCAAACCTAAGTTTGTCTGTAATCCCTGAAGCATTTTGATCTAAACTTAACCAAATAAAGACTGGTTTACCAACTACATGACTCATAGGTACGTAGCCCCAAAAACGGCTATCTTCACTATTATGCCTATTATCACCCATCATGAAATAGTAGTCTTGCTTAAAGGTATAGTTATCAATAGGTTCTTGGTTTAGAAAAACTTGTTCCCCTTTAATGCTAAGTTGCTGTTCAATACCAAATTCACTGCCTTCATAAACTTCAATGATACGACGATATAAGGAGAAGCTTTCAGCATTCATTTTAACACTAGCACCTTTCTTTGGAATATAGATGGGACCAAATTGATCTCTATTCCAGCTCACTTTACCATTATTAGGAAAAATGCTTAGATCCTTTTCATCTTTAGCTGAAATTTTACGTTCGATCCATTCGACATTAGGATGGTTTTTAAGCTTTTGAGCGGCTTCTTTAGTCATGGCAGGAATCATATACTGCCGTTTAGATTTGTTATGCCAAGCAATCCCATCGGTAATGTCATAAATTTCAACTAAACTACGTAAATTAAAGCCTTGACCTTTTCCTTGAACAATGTAGGAGTATTGTGGCCTTGCACGTTCTGGTAAATCTAAAGGTTTAGAATCGATGTAAATCTTACCATCAACAATCGCTAAAGAATCACCAGGCACACCGACTGTTCGCTTCACATAATTAGACTTTTTATCAACGGGTTTATAGTATGACTTTCCGGAGGTATCTCGAAATTTCCGAACGGTATCTACTGGCCAATTAAATACCACAATATCATTACGTTGTATTGACGTAAAACCTGGTAAACGCATTAAAGGCAGTTCTAGAGAAGAAGTGTAAGACTTTATACCTGTACCAGGAATAGAATCATGCACCATAGGTAAGGCTACCGCTGTTTTTGGAACTCTGGCGCCGTAATGAAATTTACTCACAAATAGAAAATCGCCTATTAATAAACTCTTTTCTAAAGATGATGTTGGTATAGTGAACGGCTGCATAACATAAGTATGCACAACTGTTGCAGCTACAACTGCAAACACAACTGAACTTAAAAATTCACCAGCTTTCGTTTTTGGTGTCAAGCTTCGATTACCTACATAAGCATGCGTGGTAAGATAGTTTAAATAATAATTATAAAAACCAAGCGTAAAAATAGCTAACAAGGTATCTACAGTTGAGTTTTTACCAAAACTACGGGCCGTTTCTACCCAGATGACTGGAAACATGATCACGTTAATAACGGGAATAAAAAGCAAAAATACCCACCACCAAGGGCGTTTGATTATTTTAAAGAGTGTAATGGCATTATAAACAGGAACCGCTGCTTCCCAAGCTTGGTAACCAGCACGTTGATAGAGTTTCCAAGTTCCAAGAAAATGAATGACTTGAACAGCAGCAAATAAAATAAGTAAGTCAAAAAATGTAAGCATAATTTAATGTATTAAGTCGTCTAAAACTTCAGCCATGGTATAAACACCAGCAGGTTGATTAATAATCCATTCGGCAGCAATTATCGCACCTTTAGAGAACCCATCTCGAGAATGGGCGCTATGGCTTATGCTTAATTGGTCTATTTCGTTATAAAATGTTACAGAAGGGTCTCCGAAAACTTCATCTTTTCTATAAGCTTCGATCGGTAAATGTTGTGGGTTTGATTTTGGTGGGCAATCCCAATCTTGATAATCAGTTTGTTTAATAAGCTCTTCTGCCAAGCTAATGGCCGTACCGCTTGGTGCATCTTTTTTATGAATATGATGTGTTTCTTCAAGTTTGGCTTTGTAATCTGTTCTAGCCATTAATTTTGAAAAATAGGTATTTAACTTAAAAAACAGATTAACTCCAACACTAAAATTTGAGGCATACAAAAAGCTGGAATTAGAGTTGTTAGCCTTAGTTACAGCAGCTTGGTAATCGTTTAACCAACCCGTTGTACCTGAAATTACAGGAACATTAAGTTGTAGGGCCGTAGTAATGTTTGTAAATGCGGCTTCTGGAATACTAAAATCGATGGCAACATCAGCTAATTTAAGCTTAGAATGGTCAAGAGTCGAGCTCGTTTTATAACAAATACTATGGCCGCGTTCTATAGCTATTTTTTCAATTGCTTTGCCCATTTTACCGTAGCCTAAGAGTGCTATATTCATGTTTAGTTAAGTTTTATGTTAAAGCTTAAATTAAATTCTGGCTGTTGTGTTACAAGATTTGGTTGTATGTTAGGACTCACGCTAATATCTCTTGAAACATCAAACTGGTTTAGGTGGGCTTCTACATTAGCATCAATTATATTGAGGATATAAAAACCGATGATAAAAAATAAAGAATATTCTTTATTTTGTCGGAATTGCTTTTGAGCATTTATTAAATTCTCATCGGTTAAAACTCCCGAAAACTCATCATCTTCAAAGCCTGCTAAGCGATTTTTATACGCATCGCGGTAACGGTTATATTCGTTATTACTTTGTATATAAAAATAAGTACTTGCGCCTAAAGCGCCATATACAATAGGTATTTTCCAATAACTTTTATTATAGGCTTGCCCTAAACCTGGTAGAACAGCCGAATAAAATGCGGCTTTAGCTGGTGCGTTAGCATCAAAAGGATTGGCCTTAAAGTTAGATTGCTTTTTTAGTTTTTTTTGTTGGGCATCAATACTCAAAACTGAGATCGAATCAGATTGTGACCAAACCCATGTTGAAGACATCAGAAACAACAGAATAGCAAAAAATTTAAACATTACTTGTGATCTTGAAGAAGCTTGGCTATACGATTAAAATCTTCGTCGGATGAAAAAGGGAGTATGATTTTACCACTGCCTTTTTTAGTAAGTTTAACGTCTACCTTAGCACCAAAATGATTCGATATCGCTTTAAGTTGCTTTTGCTTTGCTGCATCTAACTTTGGTTGTTGGCTAGTTTTAGACTCAAGACTATTCATAGATTGAACCAACTTCTCAGTTTCTCTAACCGAAAGCTTTTGTTTTAAGATTTTCTCATAAATCTCGAGTTGTTGTTCGGTATCACTAACATTAATTAATGCTCGACCATGTCCCATACTTAAAAAGCCATCGCGCATTCCTGTTTGCACAATGGGATCTAATTTTAGAAGTCGTAAATAGTTAGCTATGGTCGATCTATTTTTACCTACCCGTTCACTAAGTTGAACTTGAGTTAGGTCTATTTCTTCAATTAATCGCTGATAAGACAACGCAATTTCAATAGGGTCTAAATCCTGTCGTTGAATATTTTCAACTAAGGCCATTTCAAGCGACTCTTGATCGTTAGCAATGCGAATGTAAGCTGGAATTGTTTCGAGTCCAACCAATTTAGACGCTCTGTAACGACGCTCTCCCGAAACTAATTGATAAGCTTGAGGACCAACTTTTCGAACAGTAATAGGTTGTATAACGCCAAGTTCTCGAATAGAAGTAGCTAACTCGGTTAAAGCATCTTCATTAAAACTTGTTCGTGGTTGAAACGGATTAACTTCAACCGAGCCGAGCTCTAATTCTACAATATTGCCTACGACTTTATCGGCATTTTTATCATTAACCGATTGGATATCATTCTCAGGATCATTCAGCAGTGCCGAAAGTCCTCGTCCTAAAGCTTTTTTACGTGTTGTCTTTGCCATACTACAAATTTAGGCTTTCATTAATTCTTCGGCTAAGCTAAGGTAATTATTAGCGCCTTTACTTGCTGCATCATACTTAATTATAGATTCGCCATAGCTCGGCGCTTCACTCAGTCTTACATTTCTTTGGATAATGGTTTCAAACACCATATCACTAAAGTGTTTCTTAACCTCATCGACGACTTGGTTAGATAATCGCAGGCGTGAATCATACATGGTAAGTAATAAACCTTCGATCAATAAATCTTTATGATGAACTTTTTGAACGCTCTTGATGGTATTTAACAATTTCCCTAAACCTTCAAGCGCAAAATATTCACATTGTATAGGTATAATAACACTATCTGAAGCTGCTAGAGCATTTAAGGTTAATAAACCTAAAGATGGTGCACAATCTATAATCACATAATCATACTCATTTTTAAGGTCACGTGTAACTTGCTTGAGCATGAGTTCACGTTGGTCTTGATCGACCAATTCGAGTTCAATAGCCACCAAGTCTATGTGCGCAGGAATTAAATCAAGGTTTGGTGAATCGGTTTCAATAATTGCTTGATTAGCTTCGACGGTATGTTCTAACAACTGGTAGGTGCCAACTTCAACAGACTCTACATCAACCCCTAAACCAGAGGTGGCATTAGCCTGTGGGTCGGCATCTATTAACAAAACCTTTTTTTCTAACACCCCAAGTGCTGCTGCAAGATTTACAGCTGTTGTGGTTTTACCAACACCACCTTTTTGATTAGCAATAGCAATTATTTTGCCCATGTATTGTTCAATTTTAAAGCGTAAAAATACAATTAATTACGCCATTATGAAACCTAAGTTATCAACAAAGAACTGGCAATTATATTGCATCACAACCCCTTAATTAAAGGAATTTAAGCTTTCGTTCACACAATGAACTAAGTCAAGTAGATATATTTGTTCAAAAAAAATTGAGGAAGTCTATCATATGCTTTTTATTCATCTGTATGTTTAGTGGTTTAATCACGGCTCAGCAGTATCAAATTAAAGGCAAAATCACCAACGAACGAGACGAACCTGCTGTTGGAGCAAATGTAATTTTTAACAACTCTAAAGGCACGGTAACTAGTATTGATGGAAATTATAGCATCCAACTCAAGGCAAATGAGTATACTTTGGAGGTAAGGTTTTTGGGCTATAAAACCATTAAAAGAACCATTAATCTGACTAAGGACATTGAGCTTAATTTTAAACTAGAAGCCTCAGCAGAAAATCTAGATGAAATTGTAATTACAGAAAATATTGAAGCCTTAGACACAAAAGATACTCAAATGAGTGTTAATGTCTTAGACGCTGAGAGTATCAAAAAAATTCCTGCGGCTTTTGGGGAAGTTGATGTAATAAGATCACTCCTTCAGCTTCCCGGTGTTTCTAATGCGGGTGAAGGCGCTTCTGGATTTAATGTTCGTGGGGGTAACACCGACCAAAACTTAATACTGGTTGACGATGCAGTTCTATTTAACTCGTCCCACCTCTTTGGCTTTTTTTCTATTTTTAATCCCGATGCTGTAGATAATTTAAAGCTATATAAAGGCGGTATACCCGCTAATTTTGGAGGACGCGTCTCTTCGGTGTTAGATATTAATCAAAAAACTGCCGACCTTAATAATTTTAAAGGTAATGGCGGTATTGGAGTCATTTCTAGTAAACTTCTTATTGAAACCCCTATCAAAAAAAATAAGTCATCTTTATTAGTTGCAGGTCGTGCCACTTACGCTCATTTATTTTTAAAGTTAACCGATAATCAAAACTCAGCTTACTTTTACGATTTTAATACGAAGTATTTTGACCAGTTAAACGAGTCGAATACTATTGAGTTTTCGGCCTATCACGGAAATGATTTAGTAAGCATTAATGATAGTTTTGAAAATACGTATGGCAACACGTTTGCTAATTTTAAGTGGAATAGCTTATTAACTGAGAATTTAACGGGTGACTTCAACTTGTCTTATAGCCGCTATAATTACACCTTAGATTTAGGTTTAGTAGGATTTGAATTTGATAATTGGATTAGCAATCTAAATTTAAACACTAGTTTTAAACACTTCATCTCAGACCAATTCAGCTTTAATTATGGTTTAAGTAGTATTAAATATGATGTAGAGCCAGGGAACATTGAGCCAACATCGCAGGATTCGGGAATTAATGCCGACAATCTCACCAACAAACACGCCTGGGAACACGGTGTTTATTTTAGCGTTAAACATAATGTGAGCGAAGCTATTAATCTAGAATATGGCGTCAGACTTAATGCGTTTTGGCGCATGGGTCAAGATGAAATTTTTATCTATGAAAACAACCAACCTATTCGATATAATACCACAACAGCTTCTTACGAAGAGGTTAAGCCTTTAAACACACGACGGAGTTCTTCAAGTGAAATTGAACACGAATTTTATAATTTAGAACCAAGGCTAGCTGTTTCTTATAGTTTGAACGACCAAACTTCTATCAAGACGAGTTATAATAGAATAACACAAAACATTCATTTATTATCAAACACGTCTTCTCCAACACCTTTTGATGTTTGGACGCCTAGTGGAGAATTTATAGATCCACAGGTGTTAAATCAATATTCAATTGGTTTTTTTAAAAACATTGCTAATAAAACCTACAGTTTAGAAACCGAAGCTTTTTATAAAAGTGTCGATAACCGAATTGATTATGTCAATGGCGCTAATCTTATTGCGAACGATCAAATTGAAAGTGTGATATTAAATGGTGAAAGTCGCGCTTATGGTTTAGAGATTTTAGCCCGAAAAAATAAAGGTCAACTTACAGGCTGGATTGCTTACACTATTTCTAGGTCTGAGCAACGTACGCCAGGTTTTTCAGGAACAGATCCAGGCATAAATAATGGTGATTGGTACCTAGCGAATTTTGATCGTTTACATGATTTAAGTGTAACCGCAAATTACGATTTTAATAAAAAATGGGATTTTAATGCTAGTTTTACGCTTCAAACTGGGCGACCAGTTAACTTTCCTGTAGGGCAATTTAATTATCAAGGCCTAAATATTCCGGTCTTTGAAGGTCGAAACACCAACCGTTTACCGGCTTTTCATCGCCTAGATATATCGGCCACCTTAACACCTCAAAACCAGGATAATAAAAGATTTACATCAAAATGGAATTTTGGTATATTTAACCTCTATAACCGTCGAAATGCGGCTTCGCTAAACTTTGAACAAAACCAGACTTCAGGTGCTAATGAAGCGGTAAGACTTTCAATCTTTGGGATTATCCCATCGGTTAGTTATATTTTTGAATTTTAAGCTATGAAAAATCCTATTAATTACATTTATATAATCCTCTTAGCTTTTATCTTTATTAGCTGTGAAGATGTTGTTGAAGTTGATTTAGAAACCGCTGAACCACGCTTGGTAATAGATGCGGCCCTTAAATGGGAAAAGGGAACCTCAGGAAGCGACCAAGTAATTAACATTTCGAGAACTCGCGGCTTTTATGACCCGGAACCCATACTGGTAAGTGGTGCCAGTGTTGAAGTTTTAAACTCTACTAACACAATGTTTACATTTACAGAAACAGCTGAAGGAGTGTATACAACCTCTAATTTCGAACCTCAACTTAACGAGACCTATACCCTTATTGTTGAAGTTGACAACAGGCGCTTTGAAGCCACCGAACAACTTATCCCTGTAAGTCCAATCGATTCTATACAACAACGTAATGATGGTGGATTTTCAGGTGAAGATATCGAGCTAAAAACGTTCTATAAAGACCCAGAAAACATAGAAAACTTTTACCTATTCACCTTTGATGTTCCCTTTTCAGCATTTCCAGAGTTTGATATTTTTGATGATGAATTTAATAATGGTAACAACAACTTTGCTTTTTATAGTGACGAAGATTTAGAGCCAGGAAATGAAGTGGAAATTATAACGCATGGTATTTCAAGAACTTATTACAATTACCTTGATATTTTATTAGCACAAATAGGAAGTTCTGGCGGTCCATTTCAGACGCAGCCTGCTGTGGTAAGAGGTAATATAAACGACATTAACAATCCAAATGATTTTATTTTTGGTTACTTTAGCTTATCTGAAACCGATCGCGTAATTTATACTGTCAATGAGTAAGTTTATTAAAATTACCGAGCAAGACTCTTTGTATAACAATATTGAATACATGCCCACAGAGC
>CBFHKB010000001.1:0-71454 GCA_965656295.1 Psychroflexus sp. | reverse complement strand
TAGAGTTATTAGTCGATGATGAACTTTGGCCACTCACCAAATACCGTGAATTGTTATTTACAAAATAAGTTTTATTAGATTTCAAAATAACAGCCCGAGTATCACCACTTGGGCTTTTATTTTACCCATATATTTTCATTACTTTTGCTAAAATTTTTTTCATGTCTACTTCAACAAATCGATACAGTCAACGCGGTGTTTCAGCTCAAAAAGAAGATGTACATAAGGCCATTAAACATGTAGATAAAGGTTTATTTCCAAAGGCGTTTTGTAAAATTATTCCCGATCATCTTACTGGTAGTTCAGATCATTGCGTAATAATGCATGCCGATGGCGCAGGCACAAAATCCTCTTTAGCGTACTTGTACTGGAAAGAGACAGGCGATTTATCGGTTTGGAAAGGTATTGCGCAAGATGCATTAATTATGAACGTAGACGATTTACTCTGTGTAGGAGCCACTGAAAACATTCTGTTATCTTCTACCATAGGTCGAAATAAAAACCGAATTCCAGGAGAAGTTATTGCCGAAATTATTAACGGTACAGAGCAATTATGCTCAGACTTATCAAAACACGGAGTTCACATTCATACGACGGGTGGCGAAACAGCCGATGTTGGCGATTTAGTGCGTACTATTATTGTAGATTCTACCGTGACCTGTCGCTTAAAACGCGATCAAGTGATAGACAATGCCAATATTAAACCAGGAAATGTAATCGTAGGCTTAGCTTCGTTTGGGCAGTCAACTTATGAGACAACTTACAACGGTGGTATGGGAAGTAATGGTTTAACTTCTGCTAGGCACGATGTGTTAGGTCACTATCTCGCTACAAAATATCCTGAAAGTTTTGATCCTGAAGTTCCTAAACACCTCATTTATTCCGGCTCTCAAGAACTTACCAATAGCATTCAAGACTCTCCACTAGATGTGGGGCAATTAATATTATCACCTACACGAACTTATGCGCCGGTTATAAAATCTATACTTCAAGAAGTAGGCGCAAAAAATATTAATGGAATGGTGCATTGTAGTGGTGGTGCGCAAACCAAGATTTTACACTTTATAGATCAACTCAAAGTAATTAAAAACAATATGTTTGATTTGCCACCGTTATTTAAACTTATCAAAGATGAAAGTGGTACATCTTGGGAAGAAATGTACCAAGTGTTTAATATGGGACACCGAATGGAACTCTACGTAGACGAATCATTAGCCAATACCATCATCAACATTTCGAAGAGTTTTAACATCGATGCTCAGGTTATCGGTCATGTTGAAGCTGCCGAAGAAAAGTCGTTAGAAATTACGTCACAGTTTGGACATTTTACCTATAAATAGTAATGAGGTTAATTATATTACTTATACTTATTATGCCCATCAAGGGTTTAGCACAATCCTTTGGTGAAGTTCAAAGACAAGTATCTGTAGCCGAATATTTATTTTCACGCGGCCCTGTAAAACTAATTAAAACCACAATAGATACAGACTATGTGCATGAATTTAAACGCAACGATTTAATTTTACTAGTAGGTCCAACAAGTTTTTGGGAAGAGTCTAACAAGTTAACGCTAGACTTGAGCGAAGTTGCCTTTGTAAATTGGAATTCAGGGGGAGCAAATTCTGTATCAGGTTTATTTGGGGTGCACTTAAAACGTTTATTTACAAAAAACGCCCTAAAGTGGAATAATGAGTTACAATTACGTTATGGTGTCAATCAACAAGAGGGTCAACAACTTCGAAAAACCGATGACGATATTCAACTCATTTCAACTTTCGGTTATCGTGCCTCTAAAAATTCAAACTGGTATTACTCTGGGAATTTAAACTTTAACTCTCAATTTTCTCGCGGTTACAATTACCCTAATACAGAGGTTTCCATTTCAGACTTTATGGCCCCTGGCTATCTTTTACTAGGTTTGGGTTCTGAATATACTTCGGATGATAAAAATAATCAAGTTTACCTCTCGCCCTTAACCATGAAATCTACCTTTGTTTTGAATCAACGTTTAGCTAATCAGGGTGCTTTTGGTGTAAAAAAAGCAGTCGTAGATGAGGATGGTAAAATTTTAGAAAACGGAGAGCGCTCACGAACAGAAGTAGGTGTTTTAGTTACCAACGAATTTAAACGTGAAATTTTTCAAAACGTCAACCTAGATAGTCGTTTACGTTTATACTCTGATTATTTAAATAAATTTGGAAATGTCGATATAGATTGGGAGCTTAACTTTAATTTCAAGGTTAATGGTTTTATAAAAGCAAGTTTTGGATCTCATATTCGCTATGATGACGATGTAAGAATAAGTACAGAAAATGATAGTGGAGAAGTGGTAGAAGGTGGTCCAAAAATACAATGGAAACAACAACTTGGAATTGGTGTAGTCGTAGAATTATAAGGCTATACATCTGTTCCACTTCATTTTTAAGCGAAATAATTGTAAATTCGCGATCAATTTAATTTTAACTATGTTAGACAAGCTCAATATTATTAAACAACGTTTTGATGAGGTTAATGACTTAATCATCCAACCTGATATTATTTCAGACCAAAAGCGTTACGCTAATTTATCCAAAGAATATAAAGACCTAAAAGCTATCATGGATAAGCGCGAAATCTACATTGAGCTCAGTAAAAATTTAGAAGAAGCCGAAAGCATTATTAGCGATGGTAGCGACCAAGAAATGGTCGAAATGGCTAAAATGCAACTCGACGAAGCTAAAGAAGCTTTACCTGAATTGGAAGAAGAAATTAGGTTTATGATGATTCCAAAAGATCCGGAAGATGCTAAAAATGCAGTGGTCGAGGTTAGAGCAGGGACAGGCGGAGACGAAGCCAGTATTTTTGCAGGAGACATATACAAAATGCTTACCCGCTATTGTGAAGGCAAAGGCTGGAAAGTAAGCACAGTAGACTATAACGAAGGGACTAATGGTGGTTTTAAAGAAATACAATTTGAAGTGTCCGGTGAAGATGTTTATGGCACTTTAAAATACGAAGCAGGTGTACACCGTGTCCAACGTGTACCACAAACCGAAACCCAAGGCCGAGTGCACACCAGTGCAGCAACAGTAATGGTGTTCCCGGAAGCTGAAGAGTTTGATGTTGAAATTAACCCCAAAGACGTGCGTATAGATTATTTCTGTTCGTCAGGGCCTGGTGGTCAATCGGTTAATACCACCTATTCTGCGGTGCGTTTAACACACGAACCTACAGGTATAGTCGCGCAATGTCAAGATCAAAAATCTCAGCATAAAAATAAAGAAAAAGCTTTTCGAGTACTACGTTCCCGTTTATATGAAATGGAACTAGCAAAAAAACAAGCTGAAGATGCCGAAAAACGAGGCAATATGGTGACTAGTGGCGATCGAAGTGCAAAAATTAGAACCTACAACTGGCCTCAAGGTCGGGTGACAGATCACCGTATTAATTTAACACTCTACGATCTAGATAACGTAATTAACGGTAGCCTTGATAAAATTATAGAAGAGCTAAAGCTGGTAGATAATACCGAAAAGCTAAAAAACATCTCAGACTCGCTGTAAAACCTATGACAACTAACCAACTTGCTCAGCAAATAAAACTTAAACAATCAATGCTTTGCGTTGGCTTAGATGTTGATTTAGATCTCATTCCAACTCATCTTAAATCGGTAGCCAATCCTATCTTCGAATTTAATAAAGCCATTATAGACGCGACGGTAAAATTCGCGGTGGCTTACAAGCCTAATATTGCATTCTATGAAGCTTATGGTCTAGAAGGTTGGGAAGCTTTAAAGCAAACCATAGATTACCTTAATGTTAACTACCCAGATGTGTTTACGATTGCCGACGCTAAACGTGGTGATATAGGAAATACTGCTAAACGTTATGCTAAAGCCTTTTTTGAAGATTTAGGCTTCGACGCTGTGACCGTAGCTCCT
The DNA here is from genome assembly GCA_965656295.1 of Psychroflexus sp. Classification (GTDB taxonomy): domain Bacteria; phylum Bacteroidota; class Bacteroidia; order Flavobacteriales; family Flavobacteriaceae; genus Psychroflexus. Next base: position 67,535 of record CBFHKB010000001.1, on the reverse strand, counting down.
TATATGGGAAAAGATTCGGTAGAGCCATTTTTAGAGTTTAAAAAGCATCACACGATCATGCTAGGTCTTACTTCTAATTCTGGCGCTCAAGACTTTCAGCTTTCAACCAATCAAAATGGTCAGTATTTATTTGAGCAGGTATTAGAACGTTCTAAATCTTGGGACAACGCAGAAGGTTTAATGTATGTTGTTGGGGCGACTAAACCTGACTACTTTAAAAAAATTCGGGCAATTATCCCTCATGCATTTTTACTTGTGCCTGGCATTGGTGCTCAAGGCGGTAGTTTAGAAGACGTTTGTAAATACGCTAAAGCTGAATCTAATTACGGTCTATTAATTAATTCGTCTCGAGGTATCATTTATAAGTCTGCTGGAAAAGATTTTGCACAAGTTGCTGCTACTGAAGCAGAATTACTTCAACAACAAATGGCTAATTATATTTAGTTACGATTTAAATTATAAAAAAAGCACTTCAATTGAAGTGCTTTTTTTATATAGGAGGTTAAGAGCTATAATCTAAATTTAAAGCCGCCATAAATCCCAAACGGATGTCCAGGGCGTAAACCTGCTGGAACACGGGCAACTTCATATTCGTTATCGAAAAGATTAACAATTTGTGCAGTTAAACTAAAGTTATTGGTAAGTTGATATTCACTCGAAAGATCAACGACTAAATTGCTGCCAACTTCTTCAGAAGCAGGAATTGAACCAGAACCAGCTTGTGTTCTAAATTCACCGCGATATCTCATATTGGTGTTCACTTGAAACTTATCGGCTATAAAACTAGCTCCTAAGTTAAACTGATGTTTAGAGATGTAGGGCATTTCATCACCTTCAGCAACAGCTCCCCACGTCCCAATACCGCTTTCAAAATTGTTTTGAAATTCGGTATCTGTAAAGGTGTAAGTAAAATTAATAGGTAAGTCAAACTTCGTGTGTTTTGCTAAAAGGTTATAACTTAGTAAAAGCTCGATACCAGCAACATTTACTTCACCTGCATTAAACTGCTCTAAACTTCCAGCTCCGCCTGTTGCGTTTAAATCGCTACCTAATAAATTGCTGTAGTCATTAAAAAAACCAACAACCTCACCGGTTAAACCATTATGATTAAAGCGTGTTCCAAGTTCGTAGTTAACACTCTGCTCAGCGTCTTCACCAGGTGTAGATCCGCCAGGGGCAAAGCCTTTATGGATTCCTCCAAAAACAGCTAAGTTCCGGTTAACTTTATAGTTTGCGCCAAGTCCTGGAATAAATTCGTTATAGGTGTTTTCTCGGTAGCTTAAATTTGCACCTGTACGGTCAACATCATTAGTGCCAAAATTAGATCGTGTTAATTTAATGCTTTCGTACCGAAGTCCCGGTGTTAGGGTGAGTTTGTTGAACTTCAACTTGTACAAGGCATAGGTTGCTAAAGCTTCAGCATCTTGTATACGGTTAGATTCTGTACCGGGAATTCCAGCATTCACTAAATTCATATTTCCACTAATCATATTATAATCATCAACCCATTGAAAGCGATCAATTTCATCTTGATGATATCTTACACCCACTTCAATATCATGGTAAACATCGCCAGTAAAGAAGTGGTAATCAAACTTGGTTTGAATCCCTTGACTGTAATATTCCCGATTATTGTTTTTAAGCTGTAAAGCACCAGTAGTTGTAGATTGTGAGCCATTTACAATGCCAAAGTGATCTGGGAATTGAGCTGGATTTGCTAACAAATTGCTAATACCTACATTTGTATTGTTAAGGTTGACTTTGTCTAGCTTATACCAGTTGCGTTTAAAATTATTACGGTAGGCGGTGGTGGTTAGACGTAAAAAATCATTGAATTTAGCTGTATGGGTTAGCATAAATTGGGTGTGTTCTGTATCCATCGTGTCAAATTGAGACCCCGCGTAACGTCTAAATGGGGTTTCATTAAAGTCGCTTTGAGTTAAACCTAAGTAGGTTTCATTTGATAACTCATCGGAGTATTGAAATTTAAATTCGAGCGATTGAAAAATCTTGGCGTCAGGGTTAGTATTTACTCTAAATTTACCGACAAAATCGTTGATATTAAAGCCTGTGTCACCGCCATTATCTAAATTTTTAAACCCATCGGATTGGATGTTGTTGTACTCGAGCATATAACCAAAGTTTTTTCCAGAATCACCAAGATTAGCGTAAAAATTACCCGTATTATAGGAACCATAATTAGCTCTTAGGTTTAAATTAAATTCTTCTGGAATTTCAGTTGACACAAAATTTATGGCACCACCAGTTGTAAATGGTCCATACTGGATTTGGCTACTTCCTTTAAGGACCTCGACGTTTTGCATTCGAGCAATAGTCGGGAAATAATAAGCAGCAGGAGCACTATAGGGCGCAGGGGCAATTAAAACGCCGTCTTCCATTAAAGTTATTTTACTCGATCGTTCGGGTGAGGTACCACGCAAACTTATATTAGGACGAAGTCCAAACCCATCTTCCTGGTAAATATTGACGCCTGGCACTTGACCAAGTAAATTATTAACATCAAAGTAGTTGAACTTTTGAATGTCTTTTTTAGAAATAAAGTATGCCGAACCTGTCCTGTTTTTAGCTTCAAACTTGCTTCCTAATAGCTTATTAGCAACAATAGTAACTTCTCCTAGTTTATTGATACTATCGTTTGTTTGGGTTTGGTTTTGGCCGAAACCTAACAAACTTAAACCTAGTGCGAATAAACTTAACTTCGTTTTTTGCATTACTTCTTATTTAGATTTGTTTAAAATTGGCCGCAAATATACGTGGAGAATTTAGGATGACAAGAGTTTATTTAGATTAATATTAAATAACAAATGTTAAAATTATATTTTGTTAATTTGCCTCAAATATTTTGATTATGAAAATTTGTTTATCAGGTTTTGTATTGATTCTTATAATGAGCTGTACTTCAATAAAAAGCACGCAGCAAGCCATTAACCAAGGTGACTACAGTAAAGCTATAACAGGTGCTATTAAAAAAATTAGTAAAAATAAATACTCAGAAAAATCTAAGGCTTATGCCGACCTGCTTTTCGAGGCCTACAAGAAAAACGAAAATCAAACCTTAGATCAGATTAACTTTTTAAAAAAAGATAATCAAGACCTAAACGCCAAGCAAATTCTTAGGTCTTTTAAACAGCTTAAACAAACGCAAGACCGTATTAGGCCTTTGCTTCCTTTAGAAGGCACTAAAGCTAATTTGAATTTTGACTTTGTGAATATTGAAGATCGACTATTAAGGGCAAAAGATAATTATGCAAATATTTTATTTTCGGAAGCGATCGATTTAATTGAAACTGGTCAACCCCTTGACAGTCGAAACGCTTACAAGAAATTAGAAGAGGTTAAGTCTTTAGACGCGACTTACCCGGAACTTAAACAAGCGATGGACGTCGCCTACCAAAATGGACTATCATTTGTGTTAATAAGACTAGCGAATTCAACGGATATGGTCGTTCCTAAAGACTTTGAGAACTCATTGTTGTCGTTAAATACATACGATTTTAACGATTTTTGGACGGTTTATCACAATGCTAAATTTGAGCACGTTAATTATGATCGCGTGGTTGAGGTTAATTTTACAGAGTTTAATTACTCACCAGAACGTTTACTTGAACGCGAGATTGAAGTTGAGCGAGAAGTGGTTGATGGTTGGCAGTATGCTCGCGACTCAAGAGGTAACTACGTGGTAGACTCAAATGGAGATCGAGTAAAAGAAGACAAACGCATAATTGCTAGCGGTTTGCTTTTAGAATCTATCCAATCTAAAGAAGTAGAAGTAAAGGCTAATGTTCGCTTCATAGACCCCTATACCAAACAAATTGTGTTATCCCGACCGCTATCAAGCGTTTTCATATTTGAGCATAGATTTGCTAATTACCAAGGTGATATAAAAGCACTTACTTCGGTTCAAAGACAAATGCTTAGAGCGCAGTTTATTCCGTATCCATCTAACGAACTAATGTTGATAGATGCCGCTAACGACCTAAAACTGAAGCTGAAATCTATTTTAAAAAATAATAGGTAATTATAAATAAAAACATTAATTTTGCAGCCATTAATTTAAAACTAGAATTATGAATCATTATGAAACTGTTTTCATCTTGAATCCCGTTTTATCTGATGACCAGATAAAGGAGACAGTTCAGAAGTACGAAGATTTCTTGACTTCTAAGGGTGCTAAGATGGTAAACAAAGAAGATTGGGGCTTAAAAAAATTAGCTTACCCAATCCAGCACAAAAAAAGTGGATTTTACCACTTATTCGAGTACCAAGTTGATGGTACCGCAATTGAGCCTCTAGAGGTTATGTTTAGAAGAGACGAGCGCATGATGCGTTATTTAACGGTTAAGTTAGATAAACATGCTATCGAGTGGGCTCAAGAAAGAATTAAACGTATAAAATCTAAATCTTAAGCGATGGCAAGTATTGAAGAACAATCTAAAGGTAAAAACGACGGCGAAATTAGATATTTAACGCCGCTTGATATAGAAACCGCTTCTAAAAAACGCTATTGTCGTTTTAAAAGAGCTGGTATTAAGTATATTGATTACAAGAATCCAGATTTCTTAATGGAATTTGTTAATCCTCAAGGTAAAATTTTACCACGACGTTTAACAGGAACTTCTTTAAAATATCAACGAAAAGTATCTCAAGCCATTAAGCGCTCAAGACACTTAGCTTTGATGCCTTACGTTGGAGATTTATTAAAATAAAAAGCAAAAACTATGGAAATTATATTAAGAAAAGATGTAGATAACTTAGGTTTTGCTGACGACGTTGTAACGGTTAAAAATGGATACGGTAGAAATTATCTAATTCCACAAGGTTTTGCGGTTTTAGCTACACCATCGGCTAAAAAAGTATTAGCTGAAAACCTTAGACAGCGTGCACACAAAGAAGAAAAAGTTATTGCAGAAGCTAAAAGCTTAGCTGAAAAAGCAAAAGGCTTAAGCATTTCAATTACAGCTAAAGCAGGTGTTGGTGATAAATTATTTGGTAGCATAACCGCTGCAGATATCGCTGAAGTATTTGCTAAAGAAGGTGTAGATATCGACAAAAAATACATCACAATTTTTGGAGGTAACATTAAACGTTTAGGGCAGTATACGGCTAAATTACGTTTTCACCGTGAAGTTATTATAGAAGTTAATTTTGATGTGGTAGGAGAAGCTTAATACTCCTTCGCTTATAATCTTAAAGATCGGCAATTACTGCCGATCTTTTTTTATTTTTGTGCTAATGAAATACGAACGACTAACTAAAGAGCAATTCGAAGAGATGCACCAAGAATTTATCAACTTCTTGGCCTCGCAATCTATTACCGCAGAGGAATGGAAAACGATTAAAGCTACCAAACCGGAGGTTGCTGAACAGGAATTAGATGTCTTTAGTGATTTGGTTTGGGAAGGCGTACTTAATAATGTAAACTATCTTGAACATTTTTCACCACAACAACTGTTCTTGTTCGAATTTAAAGAGAACGATATCAATCTTATTGCTATAAAAATTAATAACGAGGCTTTAGATATTTCAACCACCGAAGGCTACCAATGGTTACGAAAAAATTTAATGAACGATGATGTTGAAATTTTCACTTCTACGAAGCCAATTGGGGAAGAACGTAATACGGATATTTTTGCTTTAATTAGAAAAGGAGCAAATATTACAAAAGGTGATTTGTATCAATACTTCGAAAAACTTGTAGAAAATAGTTAACTATGGCATCAAAACCTTCTATTCCAAAAGGAACACGCGATTTTTCATCGCTCGAAGTTTATAAGCGTAACTACATTATATCAAGCATTTCTTCCCATTTTAAACGCTTTGGTTTTCAGCCCATAGAAACACCTAGCTTTGAAAAAACATCTACGCTTTTAGGCAAGTATGGTGAAGAAGGAGACCGTCTTATTTTTAAGATCTTAAATTCTGGTGATTTTTTAAAAAAAACAACAGACCAAGACTTGCAAACAAGAGATGTAAAGACTTTAACTCCTAAATTTGCAGAGAAAGCTTTAAAATACGATTTAACCGTACCCTTTGCGCGTTACGTGGTTCAACATCAACACGACTTGGTTTTTCCATTTAAACGCTACCAAGTACAGCCGGTTTGGCGTGCAGATCGCCCTCAAAAAGGTCGTTTTAGAGAATTTGTTCAATGCGATGCCGATGTTATTGGAAGTGACAGTTTATGGCAAGAAGTTGATTTTATACAACTCTACGATCAAGTTTTTGCTAGCTTAAATCTTAAGGGTGTTACCATAAAACTTAACAACCGTAAATTGCTTTCAGGCTTTGCTGAAGTGATTGGCGAACAGGATAAATTAATAGATTTTACAGTCGCTTTAGATAAGCTAGATAAAATTGGCGAACAAGGCGTTAAAAATGAAATGCTTGAACGTGGAATTTCAGCTGAAGCTATTACTAAAATTGCGCCTATATTTAATTTTTCAGGATCATTTGAAGAGAAAATAAATCAACTAGAATCTATTTTATCAACCTCTGAAATTGGTTTAAAAGGTATTGAAGAACTTGAATTTTTAAATGAAGCTTTAAGTGATTATCAGTTTCAATCGGCTCACTTAGATCTTGATGTGACCTTAGCCCGCGGACTTAATTACTATACGGGTGCTATTTTTGAAATCGCTGCGCCAAAGAAAGTTAGTATAGGTTCTATTGGCGGTGGCGGTCGCTACGACGATTTAACTGGTATTTTTGGTTTAAAAGATATGAGTGGTGTAGGTATTTCATTTGGTCTTGACCGTATTTACTTAGTGCTTGAAGAGCTTGGTTTGTTCCCAGAAACTGTTCAAACTTCAACAGATTTATTGTGTCTTAATTTTGGGTTTAAAGAATCAAAATATGTGATGAAGGCCATTAACCAACTTAGGTCTATTGGTGTGAATGTCGAGCTTTATCCAGACCATGCTAAGTTTAAAAAGCAAATGCAATACGCCGAGAAACGAGACATTAATTATGTGCTCATTGCTGGTGAGTCTGAAATGGCTGACAATAAATTTGCACTTAAAAATTTAGTTACTGGCGAGCAAACCCATTACACTTTACATCAATTAATAGAATTTTTTACAGCTTAAAGATGCACTTAAGACTTTCCTTATTTTTTGTACTTGTATGTTTACAAGTTCAAGCTCAGCAAACCTTTGTTCCAGATGATAATTTTGAACAAGGCTTAATCGATTTAGGCTTAGATACTGCGCCACTTGATGACTTTGTAAATACAGCAATGATTTCAAGTCGTACATCCTTATTTTTAGAAAATAAGTCTATCGTAGACATGACGGGTATTGAAGATTTTGAAAGCTTAACTTTAATTGATCTTAGTGGGAATTTAATAGAGGAATTAGATTTAAGTCAAAACACAAATTTACAGCGTATTGATGTGTATGATAATAACTTAAGTTCTCTAAACATTAAACATGGTAACCTTTATAATATGTTATCCTTTAATGCGCAGCTTAATCCCAATTTGTTCTGCATAGACGTTGATGATGTTGCTTATGCAACCGCTAATCTTATATTTATAGATTCGCAGTCACAGTTTGGTGACAATTGTGAAAGTTTAAGTACAACCTCCGTTCTTGCCCCATCGGTCGTCGTTTATCCAAATCCAGTTCAAGATCAACTTCATATTAAACTACCGAATGTATCAACCTATAAGATTGAAATTTTCAATATGTCTGGACAATTACTGTCTCAGCTGGAATCCCATAAATCTGAATTTACGCTTGATACCTCTAATTTAAAACCTGGTATTTATTTTGTCAAGATTAACCATAGCGTTAAAAAAATAATAAAGCATTAACTAAAAGGCATTAAAATTTATTTAAAGCTGCTTGCTTTTCACCTGTTTCTACTTTCTTAATCCTATATTTAAAGAAAAAGATGGGAAAAGAAAGAGAAATTCAATTAGCCGACATGCATGATAATGGAGTTAGATTTAGTGAAACATTACGTGCTAAAAAGAAGCAAAAAGAAGCACAATCTAAGTTGATCAATCAACAACTTCAGCGGAAATCTAAAGCAAAAAATTAAGCATTAATTTTTATTGCTTTTCTAAACCAAGAAATTAATCTATAATCAACTTTAAGTTTAAGAAGTTGTTTTACTTATGCTTTTATATATTCTTGTACAAAATCCTTAAATACCGATTTATGTTTTACTAAATCTAAATCTGGTGAAACTGATACACGCGCAATGTAATCTTTATCTTCTTCCTTAGTTGTGCCCTGAGTTGAAGTTGCAGGGATAGTCCAATAACAGCCTTTTAATTGCCCATAGCTTACACAGTATTTGCTTTCAGATGGTATTTCACTTATCATTTTATGTATAAGCTTTAAATTCAATTCGCGTTTATAAGTTTCACGTTCTTCTGCTGTTTCTCCTTGCGTTGGTAGGTCTAAAGAAAATACAGAAGGAGTAAAACCTTGATTAGACACTTCTTCAGACACAAAATTAATCTTGGCTTCGGGTAATACGTCTTCAATATAATTCACAAAACTTCTGGTATTTAGATAAGCTTCATTTATTCGGGAAATCATAGATGGTAACTGCTCAGCTAAAAAGTGTAACTGTAGAGCAGTGGCACTGTTATCACATAACTTTAGGTTCGCCTCTATATAGTCTAATAAATAACTTGCTTTTCTATTACTTACTAGATAACCTGCGGTACATTTTCCGCCACTTGGAAATTTTGAGCCACTTACGTACGAGATGGTTTTCACATCAGATAGTATTTGGTCGTCACCCAAGAAATTATAATTTGGGCAAAAGGTTTGATCTAAAATAAAAATAGGATCTATGGCTTTTTCTCCTTCAGATGTAAGCCTAGTTTTAGTTAAAGCGGCCTCTAACTCCTTTAAATTAGGAACTTCAACACGAGGATTGGTTGGGATTTCAGCAATAATAAGTGGTACAGCATCAAGTTGAGCTACTTTGTCTAACACTTGAGCAGTACTTTGTACCATGTTGTGATTTCCATCAACAGGCAAATCAACAATATCTACACCATCTTGACTAGCTGCGACACGCCTAGCTTGATCGTTAGTACCGCCGTAACAATTTGGTGGTACAATAATTTTAATCGCTTTATTGGGGTAATATGCTCTTGATTTGTGAATTAATCCCATCATAATCGCATATTGCACTGAAAGACCACAAGAACCAACTATGGGTTTTGATGTGGTATGTGTAATAGATTTGATCAAGTTTTCTACTTTACTCAAATCGTTTTGTTTTTGTGTTTGATCTGTTTGTTCTGGTGTTGCTCCAAGTAAGGACTGTAAAGTTTTAAAACTATGTTCTGGCGTCATGGCGATACTTTCACGACGTCTCACATGTTGGATAGCCGGAATATAATTACCTTCGGTTCGATTTACAAACACAAGACTTCCTAACTCACCTTGCATAGCTATGTAGACATCAATATTAGCTTGTATATCAATATTGCTTAAATCGTCTTCTTGAGTTACATAGATTGTGGAGCCTTTAAAATTTAAAACCGCATCTTGATCGTCAATGGATGTAAGTTCAAACTTGTAATTATAAACCTGGCGTAACATCTCTGTGTCAAAATCAGATGGTAACTCATCCTTGTAAACAATTTGAGTTGAGGTGTTATCGAGTAAATTTTTTCTCAAAACAGCTAAAATACCCATTGTTTTAGACGAAAATGCAATAACATGTTCAGAGGGCAAGTCGTAGATTTTTGCTAAAGTCCACTCCAAAATACTGGATAATGGATGCCCTAGACGGATATAATCATAAGCTGTTGGCAATTGAGCTAATGCATCTTTAGTTAAACTATCAGATTTATATAAGGCTTCAAAATGCTCTAAAAATTCAGTTTTAGCCAATTCTTCATTATAAAGATCAAGCCTATGTGTGGTTAAATTTAACCAGTCACTTGGAAATTGAGTTAACAAGTGTTTTATAGACTGCTTTAAGCTTGTATTTACCATAGAGAGTTAAATTTAAAACAATTCAAAACTAAATATTATCAATGTTTTTGAGTGTTTATCTTATCTTAAATCTTGGTATTAAGCTGAATTAAAGTTCAGAAATGTTTGAGCGATAAAGTTCCTATCATAAGCAACTTGTTTAATCTCACAAATCAATACTGTTGTAAGTTTAAGTTCATGAACATCTGAAATTGAGAAGATAGGCTTTAGATTAATTATTTGAATACGATTATTAAGGCTTTATAGGTCATAAAAAAAAGCCTTAAGTATCTTTACTTAAAGCTTTTAGACTTGTAGCGAGGAGCAGAATCGAACTGCCGACCTCCGGGTTATGAATCCGACGCTCTAACCAACTGAGCTACCTCGCCATTTTTGGCTTGCAAAGATAGTATATATTTCTTCTGTTCCAAAAAACTTTTAGTTGAATTTTCAGAAGTTTTTTTCTTACTTACGGTAGAAATACATATATTGCTTTTCTAATTTTGAACAGGTTAAAATGAGTGATAAAATTAAATATGAATTAGAGTTTCCAATTCAAGTATCTCCTAATTTATTATACCAATATATTTCAACACCATCAGGTTTAAGTGAGTGGTTTGCAGATAACGTGAATTCCAGAGGTGAAATTTTCACTTTCATTTGGGAAGGTAGCGAAGTGCAAGCTAAACTGTTAACTAAAAAATCGGAAGATAAAATAAAACTACGTTGGTTGGATGATGAAGAAGATGATGAAAACTACTATTTCGAAATGCGTATTCAAGTCGATGAAATTACTAAAGACGTTTCTTTAATGATTACTGATTTTAGTGAAGAAGATGAAGTAGATGAGAGCAAAATGCTTTGGGATAATATGGTATCCGATTTAAAGCACGTATTAGGTTCAGTTTAAATATTTTTTATGATTAATATTAACGGTGAAATTAAAGAGTCTGCTCAAATTTCAACTTACAATAGAGGTTTAAATTACGGTGATGCGGTATTTGAAAGTATTCGTGTAATTAACTCAAGCCTAATGTTGTGGGAACAACATTACTTCAGGCTAATGTCATCGATGCGTATGCTTCGTATGGAAATCCCTATGAATTTCTCCCCAGAATATTTAAAAGAACAAATAGTCGCTACATTAAGCGCTCAAGATTTACAAAACAAACCTGCCCGTGTTAAAATATTGGTTTACAGAAAAGATGGTGGTTTGTATTTGCCTAAAACTCGTGATGTTGACGTTGTAATTAGTGCTAAAGAAATTAGTTCACCTTTTTTTACACTTTGCTCTACAAATTACGTAGTGGATTTATTTAAAGATCATTTTGTATTATCTGGTTTGCTATCAACTTTAAAAACAACCAATAAAATTACGCAGGTTTTAGCTAGCATTTATGCTGAAGAAAACCAGTTTGATAATTGTATATTACTCAACGAAAAAAAATCGGTTCTTGAATTTACCAATGGTAATTTATTTTTGGTTAAAGGAAACACTATAAAAACACCACCTTTAACGGATGGTTGTTTAAAAGGTATTATAAGAGGAGAGTTGATCTCAATTATTAATAAATTAGACGGTTTTAATCTTGAGGAAGTTTCGATTTCACCTTTCGAATTGCAAAAGGCAGATGAGTTATTTATGACTAATGCCATTACAGGTATTCAAAGTATTACTCGATATCGCAAAAAAGAATTTAAGCAAGATATTGCAAAAACACTTATAGGTAAACTAAATGCACACTCTAGACTTATAGAACAAGCCTCTTAGTTATGGTTTGGATTGTCTGGTGCATTTGACCATAAGGCATAGTCGCCACCTATTAGGCGCATTTTGTTTTTCCAATAGTCACGTGTATTAGATTCAGAAAACAGTTCGTTTTCGCTTAAGAACTTATTAGGAATCCAACTGTGTTCCAACAACTCCCGATCGAGTTGTGGTTTAGTCCAGCCTGTGTAACCAAGAAAAAACTTAACTTCTTTTGGAGAAATTAAGTTGTTATTAATTAGGTTTTCGATGCACTCAAATTTACCGCCCCAGTAAATGTTTTGGTCAATTTTAATACTATCAGGTATTAAATGAGGTACTTTATGAATAAAATATAAATTTTCTTCTTCAACAGGACCACCTACAAATAGTTCAAAGTCGGTCTTAACACCTGGAATTACTTCAGAAAGCTTAATGTTTGAAGGTTTGTTTAAGATAAATCCAACAACATCTGAAGCATCACAGTGGTTAAGAAGGATGACAGATCTTGTAAAGATTTGGTCACCAAGTAAAGATGGCTCAGCTATAAGAAGATCTCCTTTGTTATAACTAGCATTCGGCATAAAAGATAGGTTGTTTTAATAAAAAAAGGCCTTTAATATAAAAAGGCCTTTGTAAATTGAGAAAACTTAAAATTAGTTAACAGATTTTTGTAAATCAGAACCAGCTTTAAATTTTACAACATTTTTAGCAGCAATTTTGATAGTTTTGCCAGTTTGTGGATTTCTACCTTCACGTGCAGCTCTTTTTGATACAGACCAAGAACCAAATCCTACTAAAGAAACTCTGTCTCCTTTTTTTAATGCACCTTCTACATTACCTAAAAATGATTCTAATGCTTTTTTTGCATCTGCTTTTGAGATGCCAGCGTCTTCAGCCATTGCATCAATTAAGTTTGTTTTGTTCATAACTAAAAATTTGAATTTTGTTGATAAAAAATTTTGTTAATACATTACAAATTTATATGTTAAATGTTATTGTGCAAGTTTTTAGCTAACAAATCCGCTCAAAAACCCTTAAAACCCTCAATTTTTCTATTTTTTAGAAGAAAATTTCATTCAAAACAAGCATTTTAAACAAGCTTGAGCGCTTTTGGAGGTTGATAGCCATTTAAAAAATCACTAATTTTTAATAAGCGTTTTCCTGGGTATTTAAGTTGTATTAACTCTAACCACTTATCTTGGGCCTTCACAAGTAGTTGTTTTTTTAAGATGTAAGTATCACCTATTTCGCCTTCTCGTTCAATTTCACTTATCTTAAGTTCTACGATTTTAACCTTTAGTGTATTATTGTCTTCTTTGAAAAGTGTCCAAGCCATTGGGTAAGGGTTTAGGCCATTTACTAGATTTAATATTTGGCTGGCTGGGGCATTCCAATTAATTTGAGTATTTGTTTTGTTAAGTTTTGGCGCCTCTTTTTTAACCTGATCGGGTTGTTGTTTTAGCTCTATTTTATTTTCTTCAATGAGGTTACAAGTTTCAACCGCTAATTCTGCACCTAACACCATAAGCTGGTCATGAAGTTCTCCAGCAGTTTGATTTGCCTTGATGTCTTGTTTTTTTCGACTTATAATCTTTCCAGTATCAATCTTTTCATCAATAAAAAAGCTAGTCACCCCTGAGGTCTTTTCACCGTTTATAATAGCCCAATTAATGGGTGCAGCACCGCGATATTCAGGTAGGAGTGAGGCATGAATATTAAAAGTACCGTACTCTGGGAATTCCCAGACTTGACGTGGTAACATTCTAAAAGCTACGACAACAATTAGGTTGGGCTGTAACCGTTTTAAGTCTTTCAAAAAGGTTTCAGATTTTAAATTAGTCGGTTGGAGTACTTCTAGACCTCTCGATATAGCATACTTTTTTACCGCTGATTCATTTAATTTTTGGCCTCTACCAGAGGGTTTGTCTGGAGCAGTTACTACGCCACAAACTTTAAAGCTATTTTGCAACTTGGCTAATGTGGCAACAGCAAAATCAGGTGTTCCCATAAACAATATTGATAAATCACGCATTGAGTTGATAGTTTTTTTGAGGAGTTAATTTTATTTGTTTAGTAATATACAATTGTTTAATTACATCTAAGATTAAAGTTTCATCTGCATTAATATGTTGTACTAAGTATTGTGAGCTACAGCTTTTGTGCTTACTAATTTCTTCTAGAATAGCTTGTTTTAAATTATTGGAGGTCGTTAAGCATTGTTTTAAGCAATTAGTACACTTTTTACATGATTGTGGCAAGTTCTCACCAAAATAACCGACAAGTTCTTGTTGCAAGCAATCATTTGTATTCTCAATGAAGTCAATAACAGCCTTGACTTGAGCGGTTTTACGTTGGCCAATGCTGTGTATTATTTTTTTGTACGGGTTTATGCTAATATCATCTTCACGTGGTACTAAAAACGTACAAGTTAAATCAAGCTTAAAAATCTCTAACTCGATCATACCTTGGTCTTTTAGGTCTTTTAGAATCGAAATAATTTGAGCTACACTAGTTCTTGATTTATCTGAAATGAGTTCAAGGTTTATAGAGAGTTGGTGATCAAAAATACCACCGTAGGTTCTTAAAATTGTATTAACCACTTGATAATAATCAGTCCGTTGTTCAATAAAATGTAATATGCGTTTACTTTCGGCCTTAAACCGAAGTTGTGTAGATTGTTTATAGTTTTGGTTAAGTCGTATGACCCCTAATTGGTCAAGCATTTTTAGACTTTGGTAAGCCTTAGATAACGTAATGTTATACTTTTTGGCGAAGTTGACTAAGCTTAAATCGTGAGTTGTATGTTCTCCTTCACCTATGGCAACCCGCAAGTGTTGTGCAAGTTTTTTATAAGTGAATTTCACTTCTTTTACGGTCAAAATACTTTTAAGGTGAACGTTTTTTAGATGATTGACGTCACTACTGTTATACAGCAAAAGTGCTTTCGCCGAAGATTTATCACGTCCTGCCCGACCTATTTCTTGGTAATAATTTTCAAGACTGTCTGGCAAATGGAAATGAACTACAAATCGAACATCAGGCTTGTCTATTCCCATACCAAAAGCAGTTGTTGCTACCACAACTTTAATTTTATTGTCGAGCCATTGCTTTAAAATCTTTGGTTTTAAATGCGTAGGAATACCCGCATGAAAAGCTTTAGCTGATATCTGGTGGTAAGTTAAAAACTGAACAATATCATGTGTAGATTGACGCTTTCTAACATATATGATACCTGAACCTTTTTCATTTTGAATGAAATTAAGAAGAGCTGAAAATTTATCAGTAGAATTCTGTTTCTGAAGCGCAATTTGCTCCTTTTTGAAGCTATTGGTATAAATGTCGGGTATCTCAAGATTTAAGTTTTCAATAATATCTTTTCTTACTGCCGAAGTTGCCGTGGCTGTTAGTGCTAAAAAATGTAAGTCTGGCCTTAATTCTCTAAGCTTTGAAATTTCCCTATACGCTGGTCTAAAATCATGGCCCCATTGCGAGATACAATGGGCTTCATCAATAGCCACAAATGAAATAGGTAAATTAATTAAGTGCTCCAATATATCTTGACGCTTAAGACGTTCGGGTGAGAGGTAAAGAAGTTTGTAATTACCAAATTCACAATTATCCAAAAGTTGATGCACTTCAAAATTGCGCATTTCAGATTTAATGTAAGCACATCTTACGCTTCGTTTTTTTAAAGCTTCAACTTGATCTTGCATTAAAGCAAGTAAAGGAGATATCACCACACAAATTCCTTTTTGGACAAGTGCCGGCACTTGATAACATAGTGATTTACCAGCACCAGTAGGTAGAATAGCTAAGGTGTCTTTAGCATTTAAAACAGATGCAATCACCGATTGCTGCTTAGGCAAAAAGGTTTCGTAACCCCAATAATTCTTTAAAGCTTCAATCGGTTTCATGGTTTAGCTTTCTAATTGATCAATAATAAATTTTGTGCGATGTTTAATGGGTAATTTAGGAACTTCAATTAATTTATAACCAAGTTCATGGTAACTTTTTTCAAGTGCAGCCTGTAATTTTTTAGCTAAGGATAACTCTTCAAAACGCTCACTATCAGTAGTGTAAATAGCTTCCCAAATAGGTAAAACAAATACATAGTCGTATCGGTATTTTTTATTGGCTTTTGTGAAATGGCTAGGGTAGTCTTGTTTAAAATGATCCATGTAAGCAGTGATATCAGGAATACCACGATCGATAAATACATATTTACTATCCAAGGTCTCAGCAGCTTTAAATTGACTTATGCGTCCTTCTAGCAAAAGTTCACTAAACTTAAGTGGATCGCTTAAAAAAAGTTGGTCTATACCGTTTTCTTTAGCTTGTCGGGTAACTTCTCTCGAAATTTCTGGTAAACAATGGTATTTTTCATGGGTTAAAGCTTCGATTAAAGTTGATTTACCCGTGC
This sequence comes from Psychroflexus sp., assembly GCA_965656295.1. GTDB lineage: Bacteria > Bacteroidota > Bacteroidia > Flavobacteriales > Flavobacteriaceae > Psychroflexus. The sequence goes on along the minus strand of CBFHKB010000001.1, from coordinate 51,397 downwards.
TTGGGCCGCCGATTAAAACAATTTTTTTTGGTTGCATATATTAAAGGTCTTGCTAATTCAGTTGAGATGTTTGGAGAATTACAATTATATTTGCACAAAAAATTTATGACTTCAAACTCAGAGGAGTTTTATAAAAACCTAAAGAAACAGCTTAAAAAAACAAGTAAATGGCCTTCACTTTATTTGTATAAGTTTATTCTTCCTACCGAAAATGAACACGAGTTGCAAAAACTCAACTCTATATTTGATAATACAGGTGCAGTTATTAACACCAAACAATCTTCAAAAGGCAAATATACTAGTGTTTCAATTCATGTGAAAATGAATTCTGCAGATCATGTGATATCTAAGTATAAAGAAGTAGGCGAGCAAGTTGAAGGTGTTATTTCGCTTTAAAATTTTTCTACTTAATATAATTGTGTAATTTGCGACAAAGTCCAATAAATCAAAAAATTTTGATCGATAATTTAGAATACAATTCTGAGCGTTCACACCTTAGAATACCAGAATATGGTCGTCATATTCAAAAAATGGTAGAACATGCCATCAGTATAGAAGACAAGGATAAACGAAACGAAACAGCCCATGCTATTATTGATGTAATGGGTAATATGCAACCTCATTTAAGAGATGTCCCTGACTTTCAGCATAAACTTTGGGATCAATTATTTATTATTAGTGATTTCAAGTTAGAAGTAGAGTCTCCGTTTCCGAAACCTACCCCAGAGCTATTAGCCGAAAAGCCACAACCCCTAGAATACCCTCAAAATTTTCCGAAATACCGATTTTACGGTAATAATATCAAGCGTATGATTGATGAGGCCATAAAATTAGAGGATGGTGACTTAAAAGAAGGCTTGGTGTTAACCATTGCGAATCACATGAAAAAGTGTTTCCTTAATTGGAATAGAGACAGCGTAGAAGACAAGGTTATTTTAGATCATTTATTTGAATTGAGTGATGGAAAATTAACACTTAAAGATAAAGAAGAAGGCTTGAGTGATGCTTCTGACTTAGTTAAGTTTGTCCCTAATAAACGTCTAAAACACAAGAAAAACAACCGAAATAATAATCGAAATAACAATCGAAAACGCAAATAATTCATGGCAACATTTCAAATTGAAGGCGGTCACCAATTAAAAGGAGAAATTACACCTCAAGGTGCTAAAAATGAAGCTTTACAAATTTTATGTGCTGTTTTATTAACCAAAGAGGAAGTTCACATTAATAATGTACCAAACATTAGAGATGTTAACAAGCTTATCGAAATATTAGGGAATCTCGGCGTGAAGATTCAGAAATTAGGTAAAGGAAAATTTTCATTTAAGAGTGACGAACTAAACTTAGACTATTTAGAGAGCCAACAATTTAAAGATGAAGGCAGTAGTTTACGGGGTTCGATCATGATTGTTGGACCATTACTCGGTCGTTTCGGTAAAGGTTATATTCCACGTCCAGGTGGAGATAAAATTGGTAGACGCCGTCTAGACACTCACTTCGGTGGTTTTATTAAGCTAGGCGCTAATTTTAGATATAATAAAGAAGAGCGTTTTTACGGTGTTGAAGCTCCAAACGGGCTCAAAGGCACACAGATGTTATTAGAAGAGGCCTCTGTTACTGGGACAGCAAATATTATAATGGCTGCTGTTTTAGCTGAAGGTAAAACAAGTATTTATAATGCGGCTTGTGAGCCTTATATTCAGCAACTTTGTAAAATGATGGTTGCTATGGGTGCCAAAATTGAAGGAATTGGCTCCAATTTACTTCATATAACAGGTGTTGAAACTCTAAATGGTTGTAATCATACCATCTTACCTGATATGATTGAAATAGGGTCGTGGATTGGTTTAGCCGCCATGACTAAAAGTGAACTTACAATTAAAAATGTAAGCTGGAACGATTTAGGTCTTATTCCTGAAACGTTTAGGAAACTTGGGATTACGGTCGAAAAAGACCAGGACAATATACATATTCCAGCCCACAAAACTGGTTACGAAGTAACCAGTTTTATAGATGGTTCAATTATGAATATTAGTGATGCACCGTGGCCAGGATTTACACCTGACTTATTAAGTATCATGCTTGTTGTAGCTACTCAAGCACGTGGAAGTGTGCTTATACATCAAAAAATGTTTGAAAGCCGTTTGTTTTTTGTCGATAAACTTATAGATATGGGGGCTAAAATTATTTTGTGTGATCCTCACCGCGCTACTGTAATTGGTCATGATTTCGAGTCTCAACTCAAAGCCACGACTATGACGAGCCCAGATATTAGAGCCGGAATATCACTATTAATAGCAGCCTTGTCGGCCAAAGGTACTTCGACAATACATAATATCGAGCAAATTGACCGTGGTTACGAAGATATTGATTCTAGGTTAAGAGCAATAGGAGCTAAAATTACTCGATTTGATTAAGCCTTGATAGTCTCAATGACTAATTTGGTGTGATTAAAATCTGTTGTAAAAAACAGATAGGTATGACCACCATCTAAAATGTTTAATTTTTGCTTGATGTTACTTACGCTAAGCGGAAAATTCCTTGTACTTATGTTTGCTTTAGTCTTGTTATAGTGTCTTTTAAGTTGCTTTGGCTTATAGACTTTGAGACTTACTACTTTAAAAACTCTTGCCAAATCTTGCTCTATGGGTTGGGTTGAAGTATACAAGTGTGTATGCTTTCCTAGTTTTTTGATTCCATAGTGGTTTGCAAAGGTCTTAAAAGCTCCAGCTTTGAGAACACAAGCTTTAGGTTCAATGAGGTAGTTGTTAATACGGGGTTGTTCAAAGCTAAGCTTTATATCTTCTTCGGTGTTAAAGTCAAATTTAAAAGTTTTAACTTTTTCGAGGTGTGTGTTTAAATCAACACACTTAATCTTTACTTCTTGAGTGTAGTTTTTTTCAAGTATAATTAAAAGTTCTTTCACTTCATTTTTTACGCTAATCACATGAATTTCCTTTACCCATTTTAAATCATTGATAAGTTTTTTAAGATCAAATAGTGGTGAAAGCTTAATGAAAACATGTTTTGCATAAGTGAAATATAGATCTAAATGCTCAATAACGTTTGGTGAACAATCTGAGATTAAAAATACTTTTTTCTGCTCTTTATTTCGACGCGAGGGATCTATAAATAAAACATCTACATCAGGCTTATGTTGATTTAAAAATTCAATATCTGTGGTATTGTATGCATTAACGTGCTTTAAACCTAAACGGTTAAAATTATAAGTTGTTAATTCTAATAACTTTTTGTGAGGTTCGACATAGTAAACTTGCTTAGCTGATTTTGAAAAAGCTATACTATCAATTCCAAATCCGCCGGTTAAATCGGCAACCCTAGCATGTTTTGGTAGTAAATCAGCTTTGTAATTAGCTGTAAGCTCAGACGAGCTTTGCTGTAAATTTAAATCTTTAGGATAAATGATATCCTGGCGTTGAAATAAACTGGGTAACTTTACTTTAGCTTTATGTTTAGCTTTGAGTTGTTCAGCCAGTTCTTGATTTGATAGGTTGTCGAACACTGGTTTTTGAAGTATCAACGATTCAACTTCTAGTCCATGATGCTGTTGAATGTAAGCTTGTACCTCCGGATTTATAATATGTTCATAATCAGGCATAACTTTGTTTTGTGATTTCATACAATGCGATACCTAAGCTTTGTGCTACATTTAAACTACTGTTTTGTCCATACATTCTAATATGCACATGTTCCTTGATGTGACTTAACAATTGTTCTGTAATCCCTGTTCTCTCATGACCTAGGCATAAGTAAATAGCAACATCGCTGTTGAACTTAACAGTTTCTATAGGCTTGCTTTTTTCGGTTAATTCTAGTCCGAAAAGTTGACTTGGACTATTGCTTATGCTTTTCAATATTGTACGAATATCTGTAAATAGCGTATGCTCAACTTGGAGTTGAGTATGTCGTGCTGTGCGCTTAAACCGATTACTGTGTAGTAGCGGTTCTACAGTTTCATGCATAAATATTTGCTTAACGTGAAATGCGTCACACAATCTAAATATAGATCCTAAGTTAGCAGGGCTCGTAAGTGCAGGGATAATGATGCTAATCTTGGCTTGATGTTGAGATTTTATAACCTCTTCATGTGACAGCTGCGAACTCATTTTAAAAAAATATAGTGTAAAATATTAGCTCCCATTTTTAGCGCTTGTTGCCTTACTTCCTCGGGATCGTTGTGAATAGATTGATCCTCCCAGCCATTACCCAAATCACTTTCGTAGGTGTATAGAAGTATAAGCCGGTCTTCTTCAAATAAACCTAAAGCTTGGGGAGGCAAACCATCGTGTTCATGAATTTTGGGAAAGCCATTTGAAAAGCTGTATTTGCGATTAAAAATAGGATGATTAGCGGGTAACTCTTCTAGACTTTTATTAGGGAACAGTTTTTCTAGCTCAGGTCTTAAGTATTGGTCAAGACCATAATTATCATCTATGTGTAAAAAGCCACCTGATTTAAGATATATTCTTAAATTGGTAATATCTTCTTCATCAAAAAAAACATTTCCATGCCCTGTCATGTAAATGTAAGGGTAACTAAATACCTCTGGGCTTTTCGGTTCTACTTCAGCAATACTTGAAGCCAAACTTGTACCTATATTTTGGTTGCAAAATTCAATTAAGTTTGGTAAGGCCGTAGGATTGCTATACCAATCTCCACCTCCTTGATACTTCAGTACGGCAAGTTGTTGAGCAGTAGCAAAACAACTTAGACTAATGGCTATCATACTTAAAACTAACTTCATAGAACTTGTTTTAAATTTAATAAGTGTGTGGTAACTACGGCTGCAGTTTCGGTCCTTAAGCGTTGATCAGACAAACTTACTTCTTTAAACCCATGAGAACAAGCTGTATCAATTTCACTAGAACTAAAATCTCCTTCAGGTCCTATAAGAACAAGGTACGATGTTTTATTTGAACTTGTTTTTATAAGAGGTTTTTTCTCGTTTCTGTCTTCGCAATGTGCAATAAACTTCTCCTTAGCTTTTGTGGTTTCTAGAAGTTGGTTTAGCGTTGTTAATGGATTAATACTTGGTTTATAGAGTTTAAGTGATTGCTTTGCAGCGGCTTGTATAATGCGTTCACAGCGTTCTATTTTTAATTTTTTACGTTCTGAATGTGCTGTTAAAATAGGAGTGATTTCGTGAATTCCAATTTCGGTAGCTTTTTCAAGAAACCACTCAAATCGATCTATAGATTTAGGAGGTGCAACAGCTAAATGGATATGATGTAGAGTAGGCTTTTCAAACCTAAGTTCTTGAATTTCAATCTGACATTGTTTTTGGGTTAAGGTTGCAATAAGGCCACTTGCTAAAACACCCTTACCATTAGATATATAAATTTGATCGCCTACTTTTTTCCTTAAAACTTTAGCTAAATGCTTACTCTCCTGAGCATCAAATTGAATACTCTTAGAGTTTAGATCAAAGTTTTCTTGATAAAATAGTTGCATGCTTAGTCGGTTCTTTTAATCACAAGTATTTCGCGAAAGCTTTGAGGTGAATACGTTTTTTTAACCAAATAATACCAGTTTAACTCTGGCAGATTAACCTTAAAAACTTCGCCAGCATAACGTCTAGTATTGGTTATAGCTGTCCTAAATGCAGGAGCAACACTTTCTATTTTAAACCAACCAGAATCACCACCTCTTCGGCGATTAAAGTCCATAGAGTATTGGCGTGCTAAACTTTCAAATTTATAATCGTCTTCTAATAGACCAAGCATACGCTCTCTACTGTTTTCTATTGTTTCATAATCATAAGTTTCACCATCAAAAAAGATGTAATTCATGCGATAGTGAAGTACATTAGCTTCGGCAACAACTTCATATTCGATCTTGCCTACGCGACTTTTCTTTTTAATGGTTTTGCCTACTTTTTTATTAAAAAGCTGTTTCGCAAGTTTGGTGCTGTGTCTTGACTCGTTAAAAATACTTAGATCTCCTTCTTGTTTTAATGTGTTTATTTCAGCTTCGCTTAACCCAAATGATTTGTAAGCATTAAATGAATGATTAAATAGGCTTTGTTGAGCAACAGCCTTTGTGGTAATTAATACTATGATGCAAAGACTAAATAAATAAGTTTTCATAAAATTAATGATCTGTAAGTTTAAGTCGAGCCTTAGCAGTCACACTAAGATCCTCGAAATTTTGGTTAAGGTATTTAAAATAGGCAACAATGGCAATCATAGCTGCGTTATCGGTGCAGTATTCAAAACTTGGTATAAAGACCTTCCAACCTAATTGTTGGGATTGTTGTTCTAAGGCACTTCTTATTCCTGAATTTGCCGATACGCCACCACCAATAGCAATGGTCTTAATCCCTGTGATTTTAGAGGCTTTTTTTATTTTTTTCATTAAAATTTCAACGACAGTATATTGAAAAGAAGCACACAGGTCTTCTATATTTTCTTTAATGAAGTCGGGATTAGCTTTTAATTCTTTTTGCAAAAAGTAAAGTACTGAGGTTTTGAGTCCACTAAAACTAAAATCAAGATCTTTAACTTGCGGTTGGGCAAACTTAAATTGTGTTTGATTTCCTGTTTTTGAAAGACGGTCTATTTCAGGGCCTGCAGGATACTTCAGCCCAAACATTTTGCCACATTTATCAAAGGCTTCTCCAATTGCATCATCTAAGGTTTGACCAATAATTTCCATATCAAAGTAACTGTTTACTTTGACCAATTGTGTGTGACCACCACTTATGGTAGCTGCTAAAAAAGGGAATTCTGGTGCCTGTTTTTCTTCTTCATCTTTAATAAAATGAGCTAAAATATGTCCCTGCATGTGATTGACACCAATTAAAGGAATTTGCAAACTCAAGGCCATAGACTTCATAAAGGAGTTAGCGACCAGTAAAGAACCCATTAATCCTGGACCTTTGGTAAAAGCAACGGCTGTAAGTTGTTCTAAACTTACGTGTGCTTCTTTTAGGGCTTGATGAACAACAGGTACAATATGTTCTTGGTGTGCGCGAGAGGCTAATTCAGGAACCACGCCGCCGTAGGCTTTGTGAATATGCTGTGTAGCGGTAAAATTACTCAACTTATGTTCATTTTTAAATACAGCTGCAGAGGTGTCATCACAAGAGGATTCTACAGCTAAAATGAAAATACTATCTTTAGGCATAAGTTTAGGTACAAATAATGTTTGTAATAGCGCAAATCTAAATAAATTTGTATTGTTATTAAACCTTGGTCACCGAATTAATTTAAAAACTTGAGCCCTTGCAAATAAAGCAAAAGCGAATTTTTAGACTTCTTAAGCGTACTGCTATTGCTTTGCTTTTATTATTCATCATTATGGTATTGATGTTCTCAATCCCTGGTGTTCAAACTTACGTGGCTAAACGCATAACAAGTTCAATTAATGGCGATTACAATACCGATATTAATATAGAACGGTTTCAAATTTCGTATAGTGGTAACATTCGCTTAAAAGGTGTGTTTATTAAAGACCACAAGGATGATACCTTAATTTATGCGAAACGAATTTCAAGTTCATTATTAAATTTACTGAATTTTGATACTTCAAATTTAGACTTTTCGACTACTGAAGCTCAAGAACTCACTTTTAAGCTTAAGCAATATAAAAACGAAGATGATTCTAATTTAGATCAATTTCTTTATAAGTTAATAGACACCACGAAGGCTTCAGACTCCATCCAGTCGGTAACTAAATTTAGTAAGATACTTTTAAATGACTCTCGGCTATATATCTCAAATGCCAATCTAGAAACCGCTGAAGTTTTAGAGCTTAATAGTTTAAACTTAAATGCATCTAACCTTCAAATTATAGGCTCTAAGGTACAACTTGATTTAAAGAGACTATCAGCATTAATGGGCAGAGGTATTGTGATTAACGATATGCAAACTCATTTTGAATATACACCGTCTCAAATGACGGTTAATGACCTTCGTTTAGAAACAGGTGCATTTTCTGAGCTACAGGCCAATATTAAAATGAATTACAAGCGCGAAGATCTTGCAGACTTTGAAAATAAGGTTGAAATTGAGGCTGACTTTAAGCCAAGTACAGTTTCTACTACCGATTTACGTTCTTTTTATAAAGAATTTGCCTACGGTGAAGAGTTTAAGCTGCAAGGGAAGCTGCAAGGGAAACTTAATAACTTCAATTTAAAACAATTTAGTATAATAGGCATGGAACAAACTAGTTTTAAAGGCGAAGCTAGTTTGGTGAATAGTTTTCAAACCGAAAATGGTTTCAATATTAACTTAAATCACACAGAATTTAGAAGCAATAAAACCGATTTAGAACGCTTATTGCCTAATCTCCTGGAAAACTCAATCCCGGCAGTAGTTACAAAATTTGGCAACATTAACTTAGTGGGCCGTTCTATGATTGATGCAAAGACGGTTAGTTTTGATGGAAGCGCGTTAACAAAACTGGGAAATGTATCTACTAACTTCAAAATAATAAACCCCAGCGATACCATTAACGCAGCTTACAATGCAAACTTAAGTAGTTCACGTTTTAATTTGAGTCCACTTTTTAATAGTGAACGTATTAAAACAGCAGATTTTAATGCTCAAGTAAATGGCCAAGGTTTTACCTCCACATCCCTAGAAACTAGCCTATCGCTTTTTATTAAGGCTGTTGAAATTAAAGGTTACACCTACAATAACATAGATGTAAAAGGAAGTTTTAAGTCGCCTACGTTTACCGCTCAGGTCAATAGTCAAGATGAAGCTTTAACATTTGATTTGAATGGGAAACTCAATACGTCTGGTATTTTAAACGATTTTGAAGTGAATGTAGAGGTAACCCGTGCCGATTTTGCCCAAATGAATATCGTTAAGCGGACTGAATTATCTGATTTTGAGGGAAAACTTCAAGCCAAATTTCAAGGAAACTCTATAGATAATGCTGTTGGGGAACTCATCTTGCAAAACTTTAAGTATTCTGATGAATATGAAAATTATACTTTTGATACACTTAAGCTTACTTCAACTCTAAGTGATAATTTTAAACGCATTCGCATCAATTCTCCTGATATCATAAATGGCGAAATGAGTGGTGAGTTTAAAATTACTTCACTTCCTCAATTATTTTTAGACGCTTTTAAAAACTTATATTTCAGGGAAGATGATTACGATGAAAATAACTACCAATACCTGGATTTTAATTTTGATATTTATAATAAAGTGGTTGAGTTATTTTTTCCGGAAATAAGTTTGTCGGCAAACACATTTATTAAAGGAAGTTTAGTTGCAAATCAAAATGAATTTAAACTTAATTTTAAATCGCCTTTAGTTGAAGCTTATGGTAACCGATTTGAGAACATCAATATTCAAATAGACAATCAAAATCCACTGTATAATAGTTATGTAGAAGTTGATAGTATTGCCAGTAGTGTTTATGATATTTCAGACTTTAGTATGATTAATGTTAATTTAAATGATACTATTTATGTGCGTTCTGAGTTTAAAGGTGGCCCGCAAAGTAGAGATGAATATAACTTAAGTTTATACCAAACGCTAAACAAAAACAACCAATCTATTTTTGGATTTAGACGTTCATCTCTAAAATTTAAAAATAATAAATGGTATATCAATAAAGACAACACTACTAATAACAGAGTTATTGTTGATCGTGACTTTCAAAATTTTGAAGTCGATTCTATTGCGATGCGCTTTGAAAATCAACTTATAAATTTGTCAGGGGTGGCGCGTGACTCAACGTATAAAGACTTAGACTTAAAATTTACCAATGTCGATATTGATAAGGTCACTCCTAGTTTAGATAGTATACAATTAGGCGGAAAGATAAACGGTAAACTCAAACTATTACAAACTAATCAGCTCTATAAACCTAATCTTGATTTAAAGGTTAACCAGTTAAAAGTTAATAATTACCAGTATGGGGATTTATTCCTTTCAGCAAACGGTAGTAAGGATTTGAATAAGTTTGATATTGAAGCTTTTCTTCAAAAAGACCAAACCTATTTATTTGATATCGTTGGTGATATTACTAATCGTGAGAACGGGCAATATGCTAATTTAGAAGTTTCTTTTAAGGAGTTTGATATTACAGCACTTAGTGGCATTGGCGCTGATGTTGTTAACCAATTTAGAGGTACGTTATATGGCGACTTAAATCTCAACGGAAAACTAAGTGAACCTAATATAGATGGTGAGGTACAGTTGTATAAAGCAGGCCTTAATATCCCTTATCTAAATGTAAATTTAGATTTTGATGATGATGCATTGCTAACCTTTGATGAAAAAGATATTATTTTTGAGGATATAGGCCTTACAGATACCAAATACAACACAAGTGGTGTTTTATCTGGCTTCATAAAGCATAACAGCCTATCAGACTGGGAAATGGGCTTAGATATTTCTTCACAAAACCTTGTGGTATTAGACACCGATTTTGAGCGCGGCGCCCTTTATTATGGAACAGCATTTATAGATGGCAACGCCGAAATAATAGGTCCAACCGACGAATTAGTTATTAATGTTAATGCCAAAACACAGCCCAATACTGTGTTTAAAATTCCCTTAGACGATACAGAGTCGTTTGCAGATAACTCATTTATTTATTTTTTATCACCTGAAGAAAAAGCGAAACAGTTAACAGGTAAAACGATAGATATAGAAGAAGTAAAAGGTTTGCAGCTTAATTTTGAGTTAGACATTACTCGAGACGCTGAAGTCGAAATAGTTGTAGACCAATCTACAGGAAGTAAATTAAATGCACGTGGTGCGGGGATTTTACTTATCGAGATTAATACCAACGGAAAATTTAATATGTGGGGAGATTTTGAGGCTTATGAAGGTTTTTACGATTTCAGATATGCTGGTAATTTAGTCCAAAAACGCTTTGAACTTATACCAGGTTCCAATTTAACTTGGAATGGTAATCCTGTTCAGGCAAATATGGATGTCCAAGCGAAGTATACAACTTCGGCCAATCCTGCAGTGATTCTTGAAAATCCCAGTGTAAACCGCGAAATCCCAGTTGAGGTTATAACAACCTTGAGTGGCCAACTTATTCAGCCAGATATAAATTTTGAACTTAATTATCCTAACTTAAGTTCCGTGGTTAAATCTGAGCTAGAATACCGTATTCAAGGTACCGAAAATTTGGAGTACCAGGCTTTAAGTTTAATTACGCAAGGCACTTTTTATAGTCAACAAATGTTAGGTCAAAATGCCTTGACAGGTAATTTGATAGAAAGTGCATCGGGTATTTTTGATAAGATTATATCTAACGATGATAATAAATTTAAACTAGGCTTAGACTACGTTCAAAACCAACAAACTCCAACCCAAAACCAAACTGGAGACCGCTTTGGATTTACATTTCAGACCCAGCTAAGTAAGCGTATTTTTGTAAATAGCCGCTTTGGCGTTCCTGTTGGTAACACGACCGAATCGGTAATTTTTGGAGATGTAGAAATTAGCTTTTTATTAAACGAAAGTGGTAGTTTACGTGCTACGGCGTTTAATCGTGAAAGTAATATACAGTTTATTGGCGAAGACCTAGGTTACACACAAGGTATAGGTTTATCATACACGGTTAACTTTAGTAGTTTTAAGGAACTAGCTCAGCGTTTATTTAGTCAAAATTTAAAGGCAAATAGGCGAGAGGAAGAAACCCAAACAGATCAAAGTATCAAAATACCATCTTACATCAAATTTCCGAAGCGAACCAGCAGCCGAACGATTAAAGAATAATTTTTTTCCAGTTGAAGTAAATAATTAGCGTGCAAATGCCAGCAATACTAAACGATGTCACCGCCAAAGCGATATCATTGTAAATTAAGTAACCTGTTCCAAACAGTAACGCATAAATCCCCAAAGTAGATAGAAAAAAGCCTAACAGCTTAAACTTGACCTCCAAAAATTTAGATTCGCCCTTAAAAATAAGTTTGTTAAAACGGTCTAAGGTGTCTTTTTGAGATGGTTTTGTAAGTAAGCTAACACTAATCCAGGCCAATGTTGTAACAAAAACACCTATAACAAGTTCCCAATGTTGAGCGATATTGAGAAAAGGATTTTCAAGCTTAGAGTTGACAAAGAAAATTACAGCAATACAAAAAGATACCAACATCGCTGTCATTTCGCTATAAGGATTAATACGTTTCCAAAACCATCTTAAAATAAACAAAAGTCCTGTCCCTGCTCCAATTTGAAGTAGTAGGTTGAACGCATCTCTTGCCTCTTGTAAAATTAATGCTAAAAAAGCAGCGCATATCATCATCACTAATGTCGATAAACGCCCAACAAGAACCTGTTCGGTTTGAGAGGCATTTGGTTTTAAAAACCGCACATAAAAATCATTCACCACATAACTGCTGCCCCAATTTAAATGCGTAGAAATAGTGCTCATGAACGCTGCAACTAAAGAGGTAATAACTATGCCTAATAATCCTGCTGGTAAGTAAGATAACATTGCAGCGTAAGCCAAATCGTCTTTTACAAACTCTGGGCTTAAATCTGGGTAAGCCGCTGCTAAACTTTCAAGATTAGGAAACAATACTAACGAAGCAAAACCAATAATAATCCATGGCCAAGGCCTAACTGCATAATGTACGATATTAAATAACAAACTGGCTAAAGTGGCATGCTTTTCGTTTTTAGCCGCGAGCATTCGCTGAACAATGTAGCCACCACCACCGGGCTCGGCACCTGGATACCAAACGCTCCACCATTGAACTGCTAAAGGAATAATTAAAAGTGGAATGTAATTTTCAGGTTCTTTAAAGTCTGGAAAAATGGGCGTAGCTTGAGCTACGATTTCAGTTGAAATTAATTGTTGAAGACCACCAATTTCAGGCAAATCCACAATATATATTGCAGCCCATATGCTGCCTGTTATGGCGATGGCAAACTGAATAAAATCGGTAATAAGTACACCTTTTAAACCACCTAACATAGAATAAATAACGGTGATACTGCAGGCTATTAAAAGCGATTCGGTTGCAGAAAAGTCAAATAGCACATGGCCTATTTTAATTGCAGCTAAGCAAACGGTAGCCATAATCACAATATTAAACACTACACCTAAGTAGATGGCTCTAAACCCTCTTAAAAATGCTGCGCTTTTACCATCATATCTAAGTTCATAGAATTCTAAATCGGTTGTGATATTGCTTCGACGCCACAGCTTGGCATAAAAAAATACGGTAAGTAAGCCTGTAAGTAAAAATGCCCACCAAATCCAGTTACCACTTACACCATCTTTTCGGATAATTCCAGCGACTAAACCAGGTGTATCGGCAGCAAATGTAGTGGCAACCATCGAAATTCCTAAAATCCACCACGGCATGTTTCGACCCGATAAAAAATAATTTTCGGTAGATTTTCCGCTGGTTTTTGAGACCAACAAACCTATGCTTAAACTAATGGCAAAAAATGCAATAAGTATTCCCCAGTCTATTGGTGCGAGCTGCATAGCTTAGTATTTAGCTGCTATTAAACTAATTTCAACATTGGCATGTTTGGGTAGGTCGGCAACTTCAACCATTTCACGTGCTGGTGCTTCATGAGCATCAAAATAACTAGAGTAAACACGATTAACTTCAGCAAAGTTTGAAATATCTTTCACGAAGATGCTGACTTTAACCACATGTTTAAAGTTCAAATTAGCTTCAGCTAAAATATGTTTAAGGTGTTGCATGACCAGTTTAGTTTCGTGGGTAATATTGTCAAATTCAGTCTCACCAGTTTTAGGGTTAATCGCAATTTGCCCAGACGTATAAAGCATATTGTTAATAAAAACGCTTTGATTATATGTGCCAATTGGTTGTGGGGCTTGATTTGAATTGATAATTTTTTTCATGCGTATTTAGTTAAAGCTGTCTATCGCGTTCACGGTTTTTATCATATTTAATGTCTTGTAATACTGAAGCTTTGATGCCAATAAAGAAAAACCACGATTTACGAGTTCCAAAGGGCGTCCAGTTAAAATTCATTCGCCAGGTATTCAAGTCGCGAGTAAATCTTAATTGCGTAAATGTAAATCCTCGATCTACTAAATCGAAGCCTGAGGATACACCAACCGACCAATTGGGTGAAAGTTCTACATCACCAGAAAACATAATGGAGTGTGAGCCTATTTCATTTTGTCTTGCTGTGTTGTTATAGGTTAGGGTGTAGGCTAGATTTAAACTCCATGGAATTCCGTAGTTATACAACTCAGTTTCTTTGTCTGTTTTGTCGTTTTTGTTTTGATTTAATCTACTATTAGTGCTATTCAGTGGTTCACTACTGCCAAACAAATTGTCTTCTCGACCACCGTTTAATGCAGTTTCTGAGGTTGAGTTGTCCTTATTTTCGTTTTCTTCATCCTTATTTCCAAATAGGCTTTGACTATCTATAGCGTAATTAAAACTCACATTACCACGTGTTAACCTAAATAAACTTCCACCATTGTTAATGTTTAATTTATCAATTAAGCGGTTGTTATTATCTAAAGCGTAAATGTTGAGTGATCCGATAAGGTTAACGCTCAATTTGTCTTTAACTACCGGTATCGTTGCTCTTACAGCAATATCACTAAGGTTAAGCGAATCTGCCGCTAGATTGTAATTAGTGCTAAAGCTAAGGTTGTTTAATAATTTGCGTTTTTCCCATCGGTCTTCTCCGGTCAAGGTTGAATCTTTTTTTCTGATTTTTGCTTCAAAATCGTTTGTTAAGCTAAAGGATAAGGTATTGGAATAATTTTGACTAGGCGCGCCATATAGTGTTCCGTCAAAGCGAGAATACTCGACTATACGGTCTTCTGCGCCAGCAACGCCAGGTCTTACATATTGGTCATAATATTGATCGAACCCAGGATTAATGCCGTACCCAAGACTTGGTCTCATGACATGCCGAATAGCCTTTATCTTTTTATCATCGCCAAACATAAATCGCCCATAAACAGTGGTCCCGACACTTGCATTAAAGTTATAAGTTAAATACCGATCAAAATTATTGAGCGTATCTCTAACCACTTCTCGTGTTGTTGGATTATAATCTTGATTAATAGTTTTAAGCGTCCAAACTTCTTCTAAATTAGTTGAAGCACTCACACTAAAATGTTCAAACACCTTAAAGTTAGTAGCGATAGGGATCGAGTGTCTGGCACCAACCTGTGCATCACTGAACATCTGAGGCTTAAAAAACAAAGAATCTGTGGTGTTAATTCGGTTTTCGGCTCTAACGTTATATTGAAGGTTAATATTTTCTATAGCTCCTTTTTTAATGCCTGAGGATGGTGCAAGTGGAAAAATTCGTCCAACACTAAACTGTACGGTAGGCAAGGTCATGCTTATCGCTTGGGTATTGGTGTTTTGGCTATGTGTTGCGGTTAAATTTAAATTCATTTGAGGTTCACCTGAAAACGTCTTGGAGTATGATATCGAAGAATTTAAGGTGTTATTTAAAAAATTTCCGGTATTATTTTGATTGACCGATTGGCGATAAAAATTACTGCTCCCTAAGTTAACCGACGCCGAAAACCGTGAGTTAGGATTCGATTTGGGATCTACGTTATGTGACCATCTTAGATTAAAAATATTTTGCTCGGTAAAGTTTGGAAAGCCACGCTCTTCACTCAATAATTTTTCGAGTCTAAAATTAAAATTACCACTAAAGCGGTATCTAACGTTATAATTAGTTTCAGCTCTAAAGCCATAACTACCATTAGTATAGTAATCTCCAAATAACGCAAGATCTACATAATCATTAATGGCAAAATAGTAGCCACCGTTTTGCAGGAAAAATCCACGGTTAACATTTTCGCCAAACGATGGTATTATAAACCCTGAAGCTTGTTTATCGGTAAGTGGGAAATAACCAAAAGGCAAACCAAGAGGTGTGGGGACATCTGCAATGTACATATTAACCCAACTGGTGACAATTTTTTTGTCAGGAACAAATTTAATTTTTCGGCCTCTAAAAAAGTAATCGGGATCATCTAAATCCTCGTCAGTTGTAAAAATAGCATCTGCAGAATAATAGGTAGAGTCGTTCATGCGTTTAGAGATAGCACTTCTTACATTAAACGCTCCTTGTTCAGTTCTTGAATTGTAAATTAATGCTTTTTTAGAATCAAAATTGAATAATAAGCTATCAGGTTCTACAATATTATCTCCTTGTTTAAACACAGGTCGTTGTGTATAAGCGCCTGTAGAATCCATAATTCCAGAAGCATACACCACATTTGTCAAGTTATTTACCATAATTTGCCCAGCCTTGATATTGTAGTCTTGGTAATTAATTTCAGCTTCGTTGTAGAGGTACAATTTATTTTCTCGGCGTGCAAATCGGCGATAATCTTTTGCCTTAGATTCAATCATGTCGGTTAATAAGGCTTTTTTAACTTTAACCGAGTCTAGCTGAGTTGAGTCTTTTAGTGCTGTTGGATTTGTAGAGTTAACTTCCGTAGAATCAACATCCTGTGCAAACATCTGACTGATGGAAAGTAGAAAAACCAAAAAAAGTAATTGATGTTGATTTGTTTGCAAGACTAATAAAGCTATTTTTGTGTAACTGGCTTGATTTTTGAACCCCAAAATTACATATTATTTTAGTATGTCAATCAATTCTAAGGATTAAAAAGTCAAGACCAATAAAAGAATAAACTTATGAAACTTACATATATTGTCTTTATACTATTTAGTTTACAATTCTTAATGGAGACCTCTTTGCTTTATGGGCAGTCCAAAAGCTTTAAAATTGTTCTTGATGCAGGTCATGGTGGTGACGATCCTGGCAATACTGGTAATGGCTATAAAGAGAAGGATATTGCTTTAAGTATTGTCTTGCAAATGGGTAAGTTATTACAAAATTATAAGAATGTAGAGGTGGTTTATACGCGTAAAACCGATGTTTTTATCCCACTGCATGAACGGGCTCAAATTGCTAACAATGCTAAAGCAGATTTATTTGTATCGGTTCATTGTAATGCACACACTTCAAATGCTTATGGTGCTGAAACTTTTGTATTGGGGCTTCATAGAAATAAAGATAACTTAGAAATCGCGATGAAAGAAAATTCTGTAATTAAGCTTGAAGATAATTACGAAGTGAAATATGACGGTTTCGACCCCGAATCGCCAGAATCCTATATTGTGTTTAGTTTAATGCAGGAAGAATTTTTAGATCAAAGCATTTTGTTAGCCGATTTTGTTCAAAAACAATTTACTGGCGTATTAAACCGTAAAGATCGTAAAGTGAAACAAGCAGGGTTTTTAGTGCTTCGCGAAACCTATATGCCAAGTGTTTTAGTTGAAACGGGTTTTTTAACTAATAAAGCCGAAGGACGCTTCTTAAATTCAAAAAAAGGTCAATCTAAAATGGCTGAAGCTATTATAGATGGCCTCATTAATTATAAAAACATCATAAACCTTGAGAGTTTAGATGAACAGGTTGCAGGGATGCAGGTTGAAGTGAATGATTTGACTGAAGATAAAACCAACTTTATCTTCAAAGTACAATTAGCTGCAAGTTCTAGAAAGTTAGAAACTAAACCCTATAATTTTAAAGGTTTATCACCAATTAGCCGAGAACAAGTTGGCCAGATTTATAAGTACTTTTACGGTGAGGCAACAAACTATTTACAAGCTAAAAACCTAAAAGATAAAGCTAAATCTAAAGCGTATAATGGTGCTTTTATAGTTGCGTTTAATCAAAAAGGAGATTTAGTAAGTATTAAAGAGGCCCTCAAATAATATATTTATATGATAACTACACCTTATTTTATTACATTTGAACCTAAAATAACTAACATTTGAAATTATCACACGAGTTTAAAGCTGGACTTATTGCAATAGCTGCCATATTATTATTTGTATTTGGTTATAACTACTTGAAAGGTAACAATTTACTAAAAAATTCACGCTATTTTTATGCCATTTATGATGATGTTCAGGGTCTTGGTACTTCCTCACCAGTGACCATCAATGGGCTTCAAGTAGGACAAGTGACTAGTATTAAATTTTTAAACGATACTGGTGATATTTTAGTAGAGATGAGTATTAACAACGATTTTCAATTTTCTAAAACTAGTATTGTTAAAATATTTGGAGGTGATTTTATAGGTGGTAAATCTATTGCTATTGTCCCTGATTTTAAAAATAAAGACTTAGCGGTTTCTAAAGATACCTTGAGAAGTCAAGTTGATGAAGGTTTACTAGAACTGGTCAATGAAAAACTTACACCGCTTCAAGCTAAAGTGGAAAGCTCTGTTGTAAGCATCGATTCGTTAGTGACTAGTGTTAACTCTATTTTAAATCCAGAAACCAGAGGACAGGTTCAATTAGCTTTAAAAGAACTTAATGCCACTTTAAGAAGCGTAAGATCTTCAGCCGATGCAATTAACACGCAATTAGTTCAGGACAGTTCAGATTTTAATCAATCTATTAATAACTTCAAAACTTCTTCAAAAAATTTAGCATCAATCACCGATAGTTTATCGCAAATAAAAATTAATAGGTTAGTTGCCAATATCGATCAAACTTTATTAAATTTAAATCAAATCACAAGTTCTATTTCAGAAGGGAAGGGAACTTTGGGTAAATTTATTTATAATGATACCTTGTATCACAATTTAGAACGATCCAGTAAAGAATTAGAGCTTTTACTTCGAGACGTCAAAGAAAATCCAAAACGTTATGTTCATTTTTCAGTTTTTGGGAAAAAGAACAAATCTTATAAAGAAAATAGCCAAGAATAATGCAATACATACCTCAAATTCTGTTTTTATTAGTTTTTGCCTTTGCCGTTTACTTTTTTGCTAGAAATGTAAAGCGCTTAAGACGCAATATCAATTTAGGGAAATCTATAGATCGTTCTGATCGAAAACCTGAACGTTTAAATAAAATGCTCCGTGTCGCATTAGGACAGTCTAAAATGGTAACCAAGCCTATTGCAGGAACTTTACATGTGATTGTTTACATTGGGTTCGTAATTATTAACATCGAGGTTTTAGAAATTATTATAGATGGTCTGTTGGGGACGCATCGCATATTTGCTTTTTTAGGACCGGTTTATAATGTCTTAATTGGTAGTTTTGAAATCTTAGCATTACTTGTACTTATAACTGTAATACTGTTTTGGATAAGACGTAATGTGATGAATATTAAACGCTTTTTGTCCCGAGAGTTAAAGGGTTGGCCTAAAAGTGACGCCAACTATATTTTATATTTTGAGGTTGTTTTAATGGTGTTGTTTTTAACCATGAATGCGGCTGATTACCAACTACAGTTTAATGGAGCAGACCATTACGCTAATGAAGCTGGAATTATGGGCGCTTTTCCCATAAGTCAATACTTATTACCATTATTAGACGGATTAACAACTCCAACCCTTATTATAGTTGAACGTGCAGCCTGGTGGCTTCATATTGTTGGAATTTTATTCTTCTTAAATTATCTGTATTATTCTAAACACTTACATATTCTACTGGCATTTCCGAACGTTTACTATTCAAATTTAAAACCAAAAGGAGAATTTAAAAATTTAGAATCTGTTACCAATGAAGTCAAACTAATGATGGATCCAAATGCAGATCCATTTGCAGAACCAGCTGAAGGTGCCGATGAGGAAGTTCCAGAGAAATTTGGTGCTAGTGATGCAACCGATTTAAATTGGTTCCAACTGTTAAGCTCATATACTTGTACCGAATGTGGACGTTGCACCTCAGAATGTCCAGCAAACCAAACCGGTAAACTACTATCGCCACGTAAAATCATGATGGATACACGTGATCGATTGGAAGCCATAGGAGAAGCCCTAAATAAAGATAAGGATCACCAACCAGAAAATGATGAAAAAAAGTTGCTTGACGGTTATATAAGTCGTGAAGAACTTTGGGCTTGCACAACCTGTAACGCTTGTGTCGAAGCTTGCCCGGTTGGCATAGATCCATTATCTATTATTATGGATATGCGACAATTTTTGGTAATGGAAGAAAGCGCTGCACCAGCTGAATTAAATAATGCAATGACTAACATAGAAAATAATGCTGCCCCTTGGCCATACAACCAACAAGATCGATTAAATTGGGCAAATGAAGCTTAAAAGGTAATTATGGATAAAGACAAGAAACTCCAACAACAAATTATAAATGGCGAAACCGTAAGTCCAGCCTTACCAAGTTCAATTAAAAATTATTTAATTGATATTGATGGTACTGTGACAGAAGATGTACCTAATGAAGAACCTGAGCGAATGGAATCCTGTGAGCCTTTTCCAGATGCATTAAAAACATTAAATAAATGGTTTGAAGAAGGTCATCAAATTTGTTTTTTTACCTCTCGAACCGAAGAACACCGTAAGGTTACTGAAAATTGGTTAGAAAAACATGGTTTTAAATATCATGGTTTATTAATGGGAAAGCCTAGAGGTGGAAATTACCATTGGATCGATAATCATTTAGTGAAGGCTACACGGTATAAAGGAAAGTTTACAGATTTAGTAGACAAAGAAGTTACAATTCAAGTTTTTAAAGATTAATTGCTATGAGTGAAGAATTAAAAGTGCCAACAATGGCTTCGTATTTAGCTGAAGGTAAACAACCTGAAGTCCTATTTTGGGTCGGTTGTGCGGGCAGTTTTGACGATAGAGCTAAAAAAATTACAAAAGCATTTGTAAAAATTTTAAATAAAATAGGTGTAGAATTTGCTGTGTTGGGTACTGAAGAATCCTGTACAGGTGATCCTGCTAAGCGCGCTGGAAATGAATTTTTATTTCAAATGCAAGCCATGACTAATATAGAAGTCATGAATGCTTATGAAATAAAAAAAGTGGTAACCGCCTGCCCTCACTGTTTTAACACCATTAAGAATGAATACCCAGCTTTAGGGGGTAATTATGATGTTGTGCATCATACACAATTTTTAAAGCAGCTCTTAAATGAAGGACGTTTGAAAATCGAAGGAGGTAAATTTAAAGGCAAACGCATAACTTATCATGATCCTTGTTACTTAGGTAGAGCAAATGATGAATATGAAGCACCAAGAGAATTATTAAGAAAGCTTGAAGTTGAATTGATCGAGATGAAAAGCTGCAAGCAAAAAGGATTGTGTTGTGGTGCTGGTGGTGCTCAAATGTTTAAAGACGCCGAACCAGGTGATAAAGAGGTTAATATTCATAGAACCGAAGAAGCTTTAGAAACAAAACCTCAAGCCATAGCTGCAGGTTGCCCATTTTGTAATACTATGATGACCGATGGCGTTAAAAATAAAGAAAAGCAAGACGAAATTGATGTTTTAGATGTGGTAGAGATGATTGCCACTGCCGACGATTTATAACTCTAATTTGACATCAAAACAGGCTACTTTAGTAGGAGCAACAGGATTGGTTGGTCGTCATGTATTACAGCTTCTTTTAGCAGATAAAACCTACGATGTTATCAGCGTATTAACACGACGTGAAGTTAATATACAACACCCCAAACTAAAACAATATGTGGTCGATTTTAGTGACGAGAAGTCGCTTAAATTAGCCATTGCTTCCAGAAGTTCTATTTTTTGTGCTGTAGGAACTACACGTAAAAAAGTCAAGGGTGATAAAGAAAAATATAAACAAGTCGATTTTGATATTCCACTTCGACTAGCACGTTTAGGTTTACAAAAAAATTGTCAACATTTTTTACTTGTATCTTCTGTAGGAGCTAATGCACAAAGCAACAGTTTTTATTTACGTTTAAAAGGTCAAATTGAAGACCAACTCGCCTTATTAAACTACAAGAGCATTCAAGTGTTAAGACCATCTTTACTTATAGGTCATAGATATGAATCAAGGCTTGGTGAACGTATTGCACAACGTTTAATGTTAGGTTTTTCTTGGGTGTTACCAACCAGTTATAAGCCTACTAAAGCTATTAATCTTGCCAAAGCTATGATCTATATTTCTAAACAATCAAGTAAGGGATTTCATGTTTATGAAAATATAGCTATTAAACTTTACTCTAAAGATTAAACTCCTCTTTATTTATAAATGTTTGATGATGGATTAAAACTAATCCCATCCCGAATTTTAAGCTCAATCAAAGTGATGTAACAAACAATCTTCTCTATATTTGCAATAAATAATATAACGTATGCTAGTAGAATTTAAAGATTTGCCAGGCGATTCTAGAATTTGGGTTTATCAAGCTAATAGAAGTTTTTCTGAAGACGAATTAAGTCAACTAAAACCCCAGATTGAAGAATTTTTACAACAATGGACGGTTCATGGTAAAGATTTAAAAGCAGGCTATATTATTCCGTATAATCGATTTATAGTCATAGGTTTAGATCAAACCAAAAGTCAAGCATCTGGATGTTCTATAGATGCCTCAGTGCATTTTATTCAATCTATTGAAAAAGCCTTAGGGATTGATTTGCTAGACAAAATGAATGTGAGCTATAAACAAGGCGAATATGTAGCTTATAAAACCCTTAAAGACTTTAAGAAAATGGTGAAGCAAAAGGCTGTTTCTCGTCAAACCATTGTCTTTAATAATCTTGTTAATACTAAGCTAGAGTTTGAAGATTTTTGGGAAATACCCTTAGAAGAAAGTTGGCATGCACGTTTATTAAAGTAATATGCAGCACAAGGTATTTATTTTTTTGACGGTGCTAGCCGTTAATTTATCATTCTCTCAATCTAATAACCCATTAATAGCTAGTGATTTTAAGCAGCAAAGGCAATGGGTAGATAGTGTTTATACCAGCATGAGTTTGGAGCAAAAAATTGGTCAACTATTTATGGTAGACTTATTTTCAAATGCCTCTTCAAGTGAGATAGAACAGGTAAAATCAGCCATTAAAAAGTACCACTTAGGGGGTATTATTTTTTCTAAAGGAACTGCACCACAACAAGTGGAGCTCACTAACACCTTTCAAAACCTAGCAAATGTGCCTTTACTTATTGGTATGGATGCTGAATGGGGATTATCCATGCGTTTAGACGATGGATTTTCATTTCCATACAATATGGCTTTAGGAGCGACTACCAATAATCAAACTATTTTTGAGATTGGGCAACAACTCGCAAAACATTCCAAACGCATTGGCGTTCACGTTAATTTTGCACCTGTTGTAGATCTAAATACCAACCCTAAAAACCCAATTATAGGAAACCGGTCGTTTGGAGAAAATAAAGAACGAGTCACTCAAAAAGCTTTAGCTTTAATGAAAGGCTTCCAGTCTGAAAATGTCCTTGCAAACGCTAAACACTTCCCAGGACATGGCGATACCGATCAGGATTCTCATAAAACATTACCTAGTTTAGACTTTGATTATGATCGCTTAGCCTCTGTTGAGATGTTCCCTTACAAAAAATTGTTTAAAGAAGGTTTAAGCAGTGTGATGGTTGCACACTTAAATGTCCCTTCATTAACTCAGGAACAAGGCTTACCAACATCATTATCTAAAAAGATAGTCGATACATTGCTTAAGCAAAAACTAGGATTTTCTGGATTGGTGTTTACTGACGCCTTAAATATGAATGGCGCTAGCCAATATGGAAGTAACGGACAAGTAGAACTTAAAGCCTTTTTAGCTGGGAGTGATGTTTTACTAATTCCAGGCGATGTAGGTGCTGCTGTACTAGCTATAAAAAAAGCATATCATTCAAATAAAATCACTAACAAGCGATTAGCTCAATCAGTCAAAAAAATTCTTTATGCTAAGTATAAAGTAGGATTAAACAAATTTAAGCCTATTATTACGCAAGGTTTAGCTGAAGACATTGCCACTTTAACTAATAAAGCCACCCGTTTTAAAGCCTTTAAAGAAGCCATTACTTTAGTCAAGAACGACTTAAATTCAATTCCTATAGCAAACACGCCTTACACAAAAATAGCTTATGTGAAGTTCGGGGAAGCTACCAACCAAGTTTTTGTTAAAACTTTAAAGTCTTACGCTGAAGTCACCGTTATAGATGCTAAGCATCCGGATTTGCTAGACCAATTACAATATATGGATTATGTGATTGTTGGGCATCATAAATCTGATGAGAACCCGTGGAAATCATTCGATTTATCTACCGTTGAGATTAATTTACTGGATGCAATAGCTCGAAAAAATAAGCTCATTTTCGTAAATTTTGCGAGCCCATATGCGTTGTTAGGGATTAATACATTTTTGCCTGTAAATGTTATTCTGCAAGCATACCAAAATGCACCTGACGCACAACAAGTTGCCGCCGAAATTATTTTCGGAGCCTCTACTGCTCAAGGTCGCTTACCTGTTTCTATAACACAAGCTTTTCCAGAGGGAACCGGTTACACCAATTTAAAACTTGGACGGTTAAGTCAAAACCATCCTCAAAATTTAGGCTTCAATGTAAAAAAACTGTCTAAAATAGACAGTTTAGTGCAAGTTGTGCTTGATCAGGAAATGTCTCCAGGATTACAGGTTTTAATAGCTAAAGATGGTGAAATATTTTATGACCAATCTCTTGGTTATCATACGTATGATCGCCGAATTAAAGTTAAGCCAACCGATGTTTACGACCTAGCGTCATTAACTAAAATATTATCAACCTTGCCCTTATTAATGCGTTTAGTAGAAGAAGATCAAGTTGATATTGATGCACCATTAGCAGAACTATTACCAGAGCTTGATACAACTAATAAACGTGATATTTCAATTAAGCGTATGTTGTCTCATTATGCTGGTTTGCAAGCTTGGATACCTTTCTATATCAAAACAATGGATAGTTTGGATGCTTATTATTCGACTTCAACTTCGAAAAAATTCAGTATTAATGTTGCTGATAATTTTTATTTAAGAACGGATTATAAAGATTCAATTTATGCTGAAATAGCATCTTCAGAATTACTAGAAACACTGGAATACAAGTATTCAGATTTGCCATTTTACTTTTTAAAACGCTATTTAGAACACACTTATCGGGATTCTCTTCATACCGTTATTGAAAAAGATTTTTACGAACCGATGTTTATAAATAATATGTTTTTTTACCCACAGCGACACAAACCACTTTCAGAAATTATACCCACCGAGTATGATGACGTTTGGCGTAAACAATTAGTGCATGGCTATGTGCATGATCAAGGCGCTGCAATGCTAGGTGGTGTAGGTGGTCATGCAGGTTTGTTTGGTAATGCTAGGAGCGTGGCAAAACTCATGCAATTATATTTAAATGAAGGCCGATTTGGCGGTCGACGATATATTACACCTAACACTATAAATGTATTTAACACTTGTTATTATTGCGAAGACGAAGTAAGGCGAGGTTTAGGGTTTGATAAACCTCAGTTAGACGAAGTGGGCCCAACTTGTGGCTGTTTGTCGATGACTAGTTTTGGCCATTCTGGATTTACAGGAACTTATACTTGGGCAGATCCTTCAACTGGAATCTTGTACGTGTTCTTATCTAATAGGATTCATCCCAATGCCTCTAATCGTTTACTTATCGAACAAGATATTCGAACCAAAATTCAGCAGGTAATTTACGAAGCTTATGAAGGCGAGTAGTAAATTTGATTTTCTTTAAGATTTTTTGGGTGATAAAGTTCTACTTTAGCATCAACTTATATTGAATTTATGAAAATAGCTATTGTATGTTATCCTACTTATGGTGGGAGTGGTGTTGTTGCTACAGAATTGGGTATTGCCTTATCAAAACGCGGTCATGAAATTCATTTTGTGACATACAAGCAACCTGTTCGATTAGAATATTTATCACATAACATCAAGTACCACGAAGTTATAGTGCCTGAATATCCGTTGTTTCATTATCAACCTTATGAGTTGGCTTTATCTAGTAAATTGGTTACAGTTGTTAAAAATCATGATATAGATTTGCTTCATGTTCATTATGCGATACCGCATGCTTATGCAGGGTTTATGGCACAGCAAATGCTTAAAGAAGAAGGTATAGATTTACCGATGATGACGACGCTGCACGGAACAGATATCACCTTGGTAGGAAGCCATTCGTTCTATAAGCCAGCGGTTAATTTTAGTATTAATAAGAGTAATGTGGTAACTTCTGTATCACAAAGTTTAAAGGATAATACCTTAGAGACCTTTAAGATTCAAAAAGAGATTCATGTAATTCCTAATTTTATTGATTTTGATAAAGTGAGTTTTGATTTCACAGATTGTCAACGCCATCTCATGGCTGAAGATGATGAAAAAATTATAACACATGTTAGTAATTTAAGACCAGTCAAGCGCATTGCTGATGTGATTAAAGTATTTGCTAAAGTGAGGCAACAAGTCAAGTCTAAACTTTTAATTGTTGGAGATGGACCAGATCGTGAAATGGCTTCTGTTTTAGCGCATCAATTAGATATTAGGCAACATATTATATTTTTAGGAAAAAGCGACGAGGTTGAAAAAATATTGTGCTTTTCAGACTTATTTATCTTACCCTCCAAAAAAGAAAGTTTTGGGCTTGCAGCCTTAGAAGCTATGGCTTACAGCGTACCAGTCATTTCCACCAATACAGGTGGTATTCCTGAAGTTAACCAAGAAGGCGTATCTGGTTATTTGTCTGATTTGGGCGATATTGATGATATGGCTAAAAAAGCGGTTCACATTTTATCAGATGAAGCTAGATTAGAATATTTTAAAGTAAATGCTAAAAAAATAGCGCTTCAATTTGATGTGAACAAAATTGTTCCTCAATATGAAGCGCTTTACAACAAAATGCTTAACGATTAAGTTTAATCTTTGTTTTTAATGGTTAAAGTCTCAGATCTAAATTTATTTTTACCAAAATCAAGTGTTCTAATCGGGAATGGTATATTTATATCATTCTCGTTATAGGTTTTCTTAATGGCTAAAATGGCTTTATGTTGAGCTTGATAAACATCTTTTTGGTTTTTAACATCGGTCCAGAAACGAATAATATAGTCTATTGAACTATTACCAAAACCCGTGTAAAAAAACTCAATTTCCTCATTTGAATTTTGCTTATAAAGATCTGTGATAGCCGCTTTAGTGAGTTGTTCTACTTGTTCTAAATCACTTTCGTAACCAACACCACAAGAAACGGTGACGCGACCTCGTGAATCACTGGAGTAATTTTTAAACGCAGAGTCTACAATTTTAGAATTAGGAATCATCACGTGATTATTATCTGCTGTTTGAAGCACGACACTTCTTAAATTAATATCGATAACAAAACCTGCGAACTCATTTGTTTCTACCCAATCCCCAATTTGGATTTTAGGTAAAAAACTAATTATAACACCAGAAAATGTGTTGTTTAATGTGCCTTGCAATGCTAAACCAACAGCTAAACCTACAACACCAGCTGCTCCCAGAACCGAAGTTAATACTGTGTTTAAATTTAATATACCTAAGGCAACAAAAAAGCCTATTAAGATCACAACGGCTTTTAAAACTTTTACAGAAACTACTCTAATTGAAGCTTGTGTAGAACTTCGAGCTAAAATCCGATTAAATAATTTCCCTAGGTATTTGGCAAAAATTAAAAATAAGATAAAAACCAGAATGGCTAATATAAGATTAGGTAAGTTACTTATAAACTCCTCAATCCAAGTTGAAATCTTGTCATAAAAAGAAGACCAGACATTCTGTGTCTGGTCGACTAAACTTTTTTGTTCAATTATCATATGTTTTATTTATCATTCACGCTTTGTACCCATGCATCTAACATCCAACTTGTTTTTTCAAGTTCACGGATGTACGCACCAACAAGATCAATAGTTCCTTCATCGCCGTTTCTATCAGCGACTTCAACCACTTTTCGCATTTGTCGAATCACTTTACCATGATCATCTAATAAATTATTAACCATCGACACATCGTTGATGTTAGAAGCTGATTCTTCTAAATTTGATAATTTCAAATAATCAGACAAGTTGCTTACTGGGTGCTTTCTTAGAGTCAAGATGCGTTCAGCAATTTCGTCGATTTTAAGTTTGGCATCATCATACATTTCTTCAAACTTTTCATGTAAGTCAAAGAAACTTTTGCCAACAATATTCCAATGGTAATTTCTTAATTTTTGATAATATAATTGATAATCAGCTAATAAAATGTTTAATTCTTTTACAGTTTCATCTGTAGATTCTAAATTTAAATATCCCATTTGTTTATTATTTATCGATTTAATGATAAGTTTAACTTATCTCTCAATTTTTTAGATACTTGTCCACTTGAAATACCGTAACCATCTACAAGAGTTCCTTTTTTGCCATCTTCTGTAGAAATAGCATAGAGTATAGAATTATCAGATGGATTAGACATTCCTTCAAAACGGTAAACTTTATCTACTATAAAATCAGACTTTGTGTAACTATGCTTTTGATCTATAGATTCTAATTTTTGATCAGATAGTTTAAAATCTATAGTATAACCTTGAGACTTTAATTCGTTAATTGTGGTAGACAGTGTTTCAGTTTTGCTCATACTTTTTCTTTAAAGCTAATAAAAAGTAATCAAGTATAGCCTGCATTTAAACTAAGATTAACGTTCTATTTTTTATTAGACCGATCTCTTTTATAGTTGAAAATTCCTAACGGAAACGCTAATAATATAAAGATAAAACGTCCAGTGACTAAACCGTAAATGGTAATTAAGGCAGCAATACCGTAAAGTAGAGTTGAAGTATTTAGTTTCATATGGGTATTAGATTTATTTATGAAGTTGAATCCAATTTCAATTTATTTTAAAATCATATTCCTTACTTTTGCACTCCTTAAAAACGTCATAAATGAAAGCAGGAATCGTTGGTTTACCAAATGTAGGAAAATCTACCTTATTTAACTCTTTATCAAATGCTAAAGCTCAAAGTGCCAATTTTCCATTTTGCACCATAGAGCCTAATGTTGGGGTCGTAAATGTACCAGACCCACGCTTAGCTAAACTAGAAAGTTTAGTGAATCCAGAGCGCGTAATGCCCGCTACCGTAGAAATTGTAGATATTGCAGGTCTTGTGAAAGGAGCCAGTAAAGGCGAAGGTTTAGGTAACCAATTTTTAGGTAATATTAGAGAAACTGATGCCATCTTACACGTGTTAAGATGCTTTGATGATGATAATGTGGTTCATGTTGACGGTAAAATAGATCCTTTAAACGATAAAGAAACCATAGATCTTGAACTTCAGTTAAAAGATCTTGAAACGGTAGATAAAAAGTTAGAAAAGGTCAAACGTGCGGCAAAAACAGGTCAAAAAGAAGCCCAAAAAGAGCAAGCTGTTTTAGAACAACTTAAAAAAGGTTTAGAGGCAGGTACCTCGGTTAGAGCTATTGAGATTGATGAAGATGATCATGATGCCTTTGTAAAACCACTTCAGTTTATTACCGATAAACCCGTACTGTATATTTGTAATGTCGATGAAGCCTCTGCCGTCAATGGAAACGCCTATGTTGATAAAATTAAAGAAGCTGTTCAACATGAAAATGCTGAAATACTTGTACTTGCCGTAGGAATAGAAGCAGATATTGCTGAATTAGACGATTTTGAAGAGCGCCAATTATTCTTAGAAGATTTAGGTTTAGAAGAAGCAGGCGTTGCCAAACTTATTCGTTCAGCTTACAGTTTACTAAATCAACAAACGTATTTTACAGCTGGCGAAAAAGAAGTAAGAGCTTGGACAGTTAAAGTAGGAGCCACAGCTCCAGAAGCGGCAGGCGTAATTCATACCGACTTCCAAAAAGGGTTTATTAGGGCAGAAGTTATAAAGTATAACGATTTTGTATCTTTAGGAAGCGAAGCTAAAGTTCGAGATGCTGGAAAACTAAATGTAGAGGGTAAAGATTACATAGTTCAAGACGGCGATATTATGAACTTTAGGTTTAATGTTTAAAAAATTAATCATGCAACTTAATCACTACATAGACCACACAGCTTTAAAGCCCACTACATCTCAAGAAGACATTAAACTCTTATGTCAAGAAGCGATAGAATATCAATTTGCCAGTGTTTGTATTAATCCTTGTTTTGTAGAATTAGCATCATCTTTACTCGAAGGTACAGCTGTAAAAGTGTGCACAGTGATAGGGTTTCCACTAGGAAACACCACAACACAGACTAAAGTTGCCGAAGTGATTCAAGCTAAAAAAGACGGCGCAACCGAATTTGATATGGTCCTCAACGTATCACTCTTAAAGTCTAAACAATTAGACCAAGTTAAAGCTGATATTAAAACAGTTAAAGAAGCCGTTGGTAACCATATCTTAAAAGTAATTTTAGAAGTTTGCTACTTAACTGGTGATGAAATTAAATTAGCCTCTCAATTATCTGAAGACGCTGGTGCCGACTTTATCAAAACATCAACTGGTTTTGGTAGCGGTGGTGCAACAGTTGAAGCTGTTAAGTTAATGAAAGCTAGTGTTTCGAGTCACGTCAAGCTTAAAGCATCAGGCGGAATTAGAGATACTCAAACAGCTCAAACCTATTTAGATCTAGGTGTTACCAGACTAGGGGCTTCATCAGGTGTTCAAATCATGAAAGGTTTAACCGCTAAAGACGACTATTAATTATGAGTATACATATTAATGCAAAACCTGGCGCTATTGCCGAAACAGTTTTATTACCCGGAGATCCTTTAAGAGCGAAATGGATTGCAGAAACTTTTTTGGACCAACCTGTATGCTACAACCAGGTCAGAAATATGTTTGGTTATACCGGAACTTATAAAGGTAAAAAAGTGTCGGTACAAGGGACTGGAATGGGCTTACCTTCTTTAAGTATTTATGCTCACGAGCTTATTAATGATTATGGCGCAAAACAATTAATTAGAGTCGGAAGTGCTGGCGCAATGCAACAAGAGGTAGAGTTGCGCGATGTTATTATTGCAATGTCTGCATCAACTAACTCCGCTATAAATCGAAGCCGGTTTGATGGTGGTGATTTTGCCCCAACTGCTAGTTTTAAATTATTTCAAAAAGCTTTAAACATAGCCAATTCTAAATCTATTGAAGTCAAAGCCGGTAACGTGTTGTCTTCAGATTTATTTTACACTGACCAAAAAGACGACTATAAAAAATGGGCTGCTTATAATGTGTTATGTGTCGAGATGGAAGCGGCAGCACTATACACTATCGCTGCTAAATTTGGAATAGATGCGCTCGCTATTTTAACCATTTCAGACTCGTTAGTGACAGGTGAAGTGACTTCAGCTGAAGATCGTGAAACCACTTTTTCTAAAATGATTGATATCGCTCTTGGTTTGGTCTAGTGCATAAGCTAACCCATCAATACAAGGCTTTTTTTGATACACCATTGCTGGTTAAACACCCAGCTGACTTTATTGAGCATATTACGGCTTTCGATTTTAAGCCCGATCACTATAATTTAGAGCAAGACTTTAAAGTAAATCAAAAGTTTATTGGAAAGCGAGTTGAACTATTTTTGGATTACGCTTTAGCGCAGTCTACTTCATATGAAGTTATTTCTCATAGCCTTCAAATCTTCAACCAAAAACAAACTTTAGGCGAATTTGATTATTTGATCAGAGATTTAGCTACCGCTGAAGTATTTCAACTTGAACTCGTCTATAAAGTCTATTTATTTGATGAACATTTATCAAGTATTCCTGATTTTTGTTGGATTGGTCCAAACAGGCGTGATCGCTTTCAGGATAAAATCACTAAGCTCAAATGTCAACAATTTCCTCTAATTTACCATGAACAGTCTAAACATCAACTCAAAACATTAGGAATTGATTTAAAATCACTTCAACAAAAACTTTGCTTTAAAGCCCTTTTATTTAAACCGTTTCAAGCTAATTTACCTAAGTTTAACTATTTAACCGATATTTCCATTGAAGGCGAGTGGTTATCTCGTCCCCAATTTTATGCCTCAAGCTGGCATAACTTCAAATTTATTTTGCCCGAAAAATTAGACTGGTTTAACGCTTTAGAATCGATAAAAGAGGAGCAATGGCAAGTTTTTGAAGCTATTGAAGAACCTTTAAATCACTATTTAAAATCTGGTCGGTCGCCATTAATATGGGTTAGAGATATGGAACAGCGACGCTCCAGAAAGTTATTTATCGCAAATTGGTAGACTTAGTTTTAAGACGATTTTTTAATTCATCTAACTAAAGGCACATTATATTTGCCAAAAATCTAACAATGGATACAATTGAAGCTTTGCATTGGCGCTATGCAGTCAAGAAATTTGATACTAACAAAGAACTAAGTCAGCAACAAGTAGATCGCATAATAGAGGCGTTTAATTTAACGCCAACTTCTTACGGTTTACAGCCTTTAAAACTTGTTGTAATTTCTAATAAAGCGTTACAAGAAGACTTATTACAGCATTCATTTAACCAAAAGCAAGTGACTACTGCATCACATGTTTTGGTGCTTTGTCGTGAAAATAAAGTAGATCAGAAATTTATTGAAACTAATTTTGAATTAATTAAGTCTGTAAGACATACCCCTGACGATGTACTAGCACCGTTTCGTGATTTTTTAATCAAGGATTTTAACAACAAATCTAAAGAGGAAATTAATCTTTGGTCAACAAATCAGGCTTACCTTGCCTTAGGAAACATCTTAACAGTTAGTGCTATAGAAGGTGTAGATGCTGCACCTATGGAAGGTTTTAACCCAAAAAAGTATGATGAGATTTTAAATTTAGAGGCTCAAGGTTTAAACTCAGTTTTGGTTTGTGCTTTAGGTTATCGTGCTCAAGATGACCAGTTTGCTGGCTTTAAAAAAGTGCGCCGACCTCTGAGCGAAACTATTATTACTATGAATTAAAAAAAGCATCCTTTTGGATGCTTTTTTTAATTCAACGATAAGTAGGTTTTATTGTTTAATCAAGCTTAATGTTTCGTAACTACCTGAAGGCATTTCGATTTTAACGAAATACAGACCAGACTTTAACGCTGAAACATCTATTGGTTCATTTTTTAAAATGGATTCCCGTCGTTTTATTTCTTGACCTAAGGTGTTGTAAATAGTAATATGCTTACATGATTGAGATAGTCTAATCTCATCCTTAGCTGGGTTAGGATAGAAGCTAATTGAACTAAGTTCAGCGTTAGTTGTGCTCAAGGTAGAAGCAGCATTACCATATATTCTAAATTCACCAGGAGGAATTGTGATTCCAGCGGTTGTATTGGTTACATTTATAGAGCTTGAGCCAGTTTCATCCATTAAATCAAACCATTGGCCCGTGTAGGGGAAATCTGGTGTAATGGTCTGAGTTGTTACATCAAAATTAGCTAAGATTACTACGTTTTTAAGTGAACTTGCTGGCAGATTATTATCAAAGATGTAAATTCTAGGTGTTAACGTGTTTCCTGAATTGATGCTGTAATCACCTTCAAAAACATCTTCTTCTATTTTTAGTTGGTGTAAACGTGACCAAGTTTCATAGACTTGACTTCTTACAGGATCGTTTAGCCAATTATTTGCCCATTGCGGTTGCGGTTTTGTAGATAGTTTGCAGTCACCATTAGTTCCAGCAGGTAAATTAACAGAACCATCTTCACAGGTAAAAATGGAGTTTTCCATTCCTAGATCACCAAAATGCCACATCATTTTAGGGCCAGGAATTGGGATAGTAACTGCACCAAGAGCAGACATTCTAGAAATAGCAGTAGCTAGATCTTTTACATTATGAGACGCATTAGTTGAGTTACCAAATTCTACATTTTTATACATTAAACGTTCTTCATCATGGCTTTCTGCATATCCTAATAAACGTGGAGCATTAAATCCGCGAGATTCATGTCCCATTCTGTCTATACTGTTGTTTGAGTTATAGCCCATGGTTAGTTGATTATACTGGTCGGTCATTTTTCCCCAGAGCATAATTCCTTTACCTTCATTAAGCCTGTAATTAGCCCACTCTTGTTCTTCGGCATCTGTACCTAAGTGTTCAAAAATTACGTAATGCGAATCATCTAATGACCATGAGTAATCGGCATAAGTTTTTAAAACGTCAATTCGGTCTTGCTGGTATGCATTGGTACATGCTTCATCAGAAGCAGTACAGTTTTGGGTAAACCCTTTTGTTAAATCCCATCTAAAGCCATCAATTTTGAATTCTTCAATCCAATGTTTAATCACGCGACGGGTGTAATTTTGAGTCAAAATGCTTTGGTGGTTAAAATCGTTTCCAACATTGTAACTGTGTCTTGGAGACGTATTAAAGTATGGGCTATCAGAGCTTGGACCGCCCCAGCCATCACCATCAGGATCGTTCATCCACATGCGAACCAGTGGGTTTCGACCATAAGCATGATTTAATACTAAATCTAAGATCACAGCAATGTCATTTTGATGACATAGATCTATAAATTCTTTAAGTTTATTTTTTGTACCATAAAATTTATCTAGAGCCATATGAAAAGAGGTGTTGTAGCCCCAGCTTTCATTTCCTTCAAACTCCATGACTGGCATAAGATGAATGGCATTGATATTCAAATTTTTAAAATAATCAATCTTATCAATCAAATCTTGATAATTCCGATCAGCATCAAAGTCTCGAATAAGTACTTCATAAACAATTAAATCTTCAATTTTTGGCTTTTCAAAATCATTAATTTGCCAATTATAAGCTTCTTGTCCAGTTTGTAATACGGTAACTTCACGCTCTTGACCTTCTGGATAATTTGGTAGGTTCGGGTAAGAGTTGCTAGGTATGCCCGGATCATCAAAAGGAGATAGGACAAGAGTAGAATAAGGATCAGCTGTTTTAACAACTTTAGGAGAATTAGCTACTGGATTATTGGCGACTACCCAATATTGAAACGTTTCAACTTGACCTGGAGTTAGGTTAGAGAGGCTTAGCCAAAATTTATTATCTCTTGTAGGGTCAACATTCATTAAATCGTTAGAAGTAGGTGACCAGTTGTTAAAGCTTCCGGCAACATAAACAAAGTCTTTATTCGGTGCATTGAGAACTAGGATAGCTTCTGAATCACTTATATAATTAATACCATCCTCATAATCTGCTGGCATCGCTAAAGAGTTAACACCGCTATTAGTAATCACCGAAAACTCTCTTACGAAATTGATTCCGTTTTTGGTGACTTCAAGCAGGTAGTTTTTATTTTCTGTTATGTTGGTATCGGTAAAGTTGAAGTTACTCGTAGTTTGTTGATTAATTTGTGTTCCGTTTGATGACAGTGTATAATTAGCATCCCCGCCAGAATTTGAAGCACTAATACTAAAATTATCTCCATTGCTAACCACATTTAAATTTTCTACTGGCGAATTAACGGTAACTTGAAAGCTCCCAACGTCAACTAAATGATCCTGTGTTTTTTTATCACCTGTCCCGTTTTTAGCTTTGACTAACATTCCAATTTGTACAATATCATTAGCGTCGTAAAAAGTTGTAGGTGTCATGGTAAATGAAAATGTACCATTACCATTATCAGTCATTTTTTGAGCCTCATTAGAGTTCGTCCACGATCCATTTGTAGGCGAGTCAAATTGATTACCATTAGAATTAATATACCAGGCCCATAAATAAACATTAGTGGTACTCCAAATATTAGGATTCACACCAGATACAGTTATCGTAATCTGCTCATCTTGCTCAAATGAGGCAGGGGTCAAAGTGAAGGTTCCTGTTTGTTGTTGTGCGCAAGCAAAAAACGAAAACAACAAAAGGCTTATAATAGTTTGTAAGTTATTTTTCATAAAATTAATATTTAAAAAAAGCCTACTTTTTAAGGTAGGCTTTATATAAAAGGGTTACTGCCACTGATAAAAATTAATTGTCGGTGGGTCTACTGTAAAGTTAATTTCAATATTGTAAATACCAGGCATTGATGGAATGTTCGCACCATTAAGTTCTATGGTTCCGTCATTCCCATCATCACCGTAGTTTACACCCCAATCTTGGTTTTGGCGTACTTTAATTTCACCAGCTAAAAGTTCTACTCCATTGGCGTAAAAATAGCCTTCATTAATACCAAAGTCTGGCAAAAACTTATCTGGGTCTGGAGCATCCCAACCAGTATTAGTTCCACTACCTGTTAATCCCCAAAGGTTTGTAGACTCTAGCTCGTAGGTTTGATTGTTTAAATCTAACGTGATAATGTAATGTCCAGCTTCTACAGCAATATTGTCGCCACCTTCTTCTAATGTTCCATCAGCACCAGTGTCGCCGTAGTTGAAATCCCATTGTTCATTTTGACGAAATTTAATTTCACCGTCAGTTAATGTTGCAGCAGCTTTCCAGTTATCTTGAAATGGGTTATACTCAAATTTGACATCTGGAGTATCCCATCCGTAAACTGTGCCATCACCAACAATACCCCAAGAATATTCTTCGATAGACCATTCTAAGGTTTCTCTATTAACAGTGATTTTATAATTTCCTGCGGTGACAGGAATATTAGCACCGTCTTGTTCTAGTGAACCGTTATTTCCATCATCTCCAAAGTTCACAGACCAGTCATTATTCTCTCTAAACTTCATTTCTCCATCACGCAAGGTGGCGTAAGCAACGACAATATTACTTTCAGAAGTCGAGTAGAAGGGAACGTCTTTGATATCATCAGACCCCCAACCACCAGGTGTAGCACTTCCAACAATACCTAGATTAGTTGATAAATCTAATATTGAAGAAAAAGGAGTAGCTTCTATAGCAACTGGTTCTGTGTATGATTCTTGAGCATTACTAAGGCTTACAAGCAATCGCATTTCTACTTCGTTAACCTCAATAGGTGTAGCACCTAAGCTTAATAAAGCTGAATTTAGTTCTTCTGAAGTAAATGTTTTAGAAAGGTTTGAACCTACAGGAACAACTCTAGCACTTTCAAAGTTATTGCCTGCTAAATCTAATTCTAGACTGTAGCTAGGTGCAGCTTGAAAACCAAAGTTAGGTGTAGTCCAAGAGACTGTTAAAATTTCTTCAGCAGCGTTGTCTTCTGTCATCACTAAAGCGGTTTCAGAAAGATTTATACTAGTATTTGCGTTTTCGTTTATTTGCGTTAATTCTACATCGTCACAACTTAAGAAGCTAACTGTGAGGACTAAAGCAAATAACTTGAAAAATGATATTTTATTAATAACCTTCATTTTGAGTTAAATTTGTATTGATTGATAATAAGTCGTTTGGAATAGGGAAGAGTCTTCTGTAATCTTGAACAGAAACACCATTTTGAACATCTCCTTTAAATGGCCATAAATAATCATTTGTAGTGAAAAGATTGTATCTCACCAAGTCTGTTCTGCGTTGGCCTTCCCAATAAAGTTCTCTTGATCTTTCATCAAGAACAAATTCTAGGTTTAAATCACTAGAAGTAATATTTCCGTTTGTATTTCCGTAAGCTCTTTCTCTAATTTCGTTAATTAAGTTTACAGCGGTCGATAAGTTACCATTGCCACCTCTTAGGGTTGCTTCGGCATAATTTAAGTAAATTTCAGGTAATCTAATGACAGCAAAATCTGAATCTACAAAATTACCTGTAGCATCACTTCCTTGATTTCCATTGGAGTCTACATTCACAAATTTAGTAACTGCAAAGCCTTGTTCAAACGGAGGAATGTCTTCAATTTCTAAAGACTGTCCATCAGTATAAAACATCGCTCTTTTGTCTGGTAATGCGTTATAAATTGGATCCAGAGAGTAACTGTTATCGTTTAAATTAAGTGTAATTAAATAGTTGCCGGCTTCTACACTGATGTTACCACCATTGAATTCAGCAACACCGTCGGCACCACCATAATTAACAGCCCAATCGTTATCTCTTCTAAATTTTAACTCACCATCAATAAGGGTGACATAAAGCTGATAAACATCAGTATCAACTTCATACATATCAGTATCAGGACTGTTCCATCCATTTGGGGTTGAGTCTCCTATGATGGCCCAATTAGATAAGTTAGAGAACGTAGCATTCAAGGCCTCGTTAGTTGGTGTGAACTTTTCGACTAAGGCTTTTGTAGTCCTTAATCCAGCCCAACCAGCATTAACCCCATAATCGTTAGCATTCATAGAACCACCAATTGAAGCATGTGTTAAAAAGGTTGTCCCTCCATAAGTTTGTGATTGCAAACCATCAAAATTGAGTGTGAAAATAAATTCACTTTGCGCTCCATTAACATTATTATCTGCTAAGAATAATTCGTCATAAGCTGATCCATTACCATTGGCATCTGTAGTGTTAATGGTATAAGAAGAGTTAATTACTTTTTCTGAATATTCTACAGCATCATTATAAAGAGCCGTTCCTGTAAAGACTTCAGCATTAAGGTAGAGTTTTGAAAGTAGTGCCCATGCAGCCACTTCATCAACGCGTCCATACTCATTAGAACCACTAGAAACTAATTGATCTTGAATTTCAAGAAGTTCTTGCTCAACAAAATTGAAAATTTCATCTCTTGTCGCTTGTGATGGTAATTCTGTTGAAATTTCTGTGGTTAAAGGCACCTCACCGTATAAATCCATTAAATTGTAATAAGCGAAAGCTCTCAAAAATCGAGCTTCTGCAATGTATTCTTCAACAACTGGATCTGATAAGTTTGAAGCATTTGAAATAAATGAATTGGTAAACGAAACTTCTTGTGCTAAGCGGTAATACATAGCTTCTGTAAAATCGTTACCAGCAGACCAGTACATGCCATGTAAATCAGGTAAACCAGGATCACCCCAACCTACGACTGCATGATCTGTAGTTAATTCATTTAAATTATAAAGCATTCTTGTATATTGAGAAAAACCTTCATCTATACCTGAGATGTCTGGTTGTCCTGCTGGACCTTGCTGTCCAGTTAATGCAAGACTTGAATATAATTTTGCTAACGCACCTTTAGCTTGATTTGCATCTGCAAATACATCTTGTTCAGTAACTGAATCTGGATCAATTGGTGCCTGGTCAAGTTCATCATGACACGAGGTTACCAATGCAATTGATAAGGCGATTAAACCTAATTTAAAATTCTTTCTTTTCATTTTCATTTTTTTAAAAATCTACATTTACTCCAATTAGAAGTGTTCTTGGTCTTGGGTAGAAATTATTATCTATCCCTCCAGAAATTTCTGGATCAATTCCGTCGTAGTCTGTCACTACCAAAGCATTTTGTAGTGAAGCAAACACCCTAAAGTTAGCATTTTTTGAAAAACTATTAAAATTATAACCTAAAGTAATATTGTCAATTCTAAAGAACGAAGCTTCTTGGACATAGTAGTCGCTAAGTAAGTTACGTTCTGTAATATTAACAAAGCCAGTATTTAAATAGTCTGTATGTAAGTTAGATAGGATTTGGTTATCTGTTGCTCTTCGCTCATAACCATTTGCTGAAGCAACATTATCATAGGCATAATTTCCTAAACTTGCTCTAGACTGTATCGATAAGTCCCAGTTTTTATAAGTCATGTTTGTGTTGAATCCCATTAAGATATCAGCATACGGATCTTCTTTTATGTACCTGTCATCATTGTTAATGACGCCATCCTCATTGCGATCTACAAATACTCCTTCTATAGGGCTACCATTAGCATCGTAAACTTGTTCATACACATAAAAGCTAAAAGGGGTTTCACCTTCACGGTGAACTTGAATATTGTTTCCTGTACCACCACTAATACCACCAACATTTTGTTCTGCTGGTAAACGCGTGATTTCATTATCATTAAATGAAATATTGTAGTTGATATCCCATTGGAAATCGTCAGTCTCAACAGCTCTTAAATTTAGACTAAGTTCTAAGCCTTGGTTCACCATGTCACCTATATTAGCGTCGATACCATTTCCGAAATTTGTAAATGGATCTACCAAAGTAAAGGCGATTAAATCTTTAGTTTCTCTTCGGTATGCGTTAATAGAACCTGTAATCCTATTATCTAGTAAGGCGTAATCTAGACCAACATTAAATGTAGATCCTACTTCCCATTTTAAATCTTCATTAATAGGATCAGGTCTGAATGTTTGTAAAAAGGCATTACCAAATTGGTAGTTTGCTGTTTGTTGGCTTGACGTATATCGCGTTAAGAAATTATAATCCCCTAAACCATTAACGTTTCCAACTTCACCATAACCAAGTCTCAACTTTAACTCATTAATAACAGTAGACTCGTTTAAAAAATCTTCTTTATGAATATTCCATGCTGCTGAAAAAGATGGAAAATAGCCCCATCGATCATCAGGGTTTAATTTTGAAGAGGCATCAGCTCTAAGACTTGCAGTTAATAGGTATTTACTATTGTAGTTATAGTTAGCTCTACCAAAGTAAGATAATAGTGTACTTTTAGATTTATCTATAAATTCCGCTTCTTGACCTTGCTCTTCTAACTCACTGTTAAAACTAAAATTATCAAATTCAAATTCTTGATAAGAGTAACCTGCAGTAGCGTCAACACTATGCTTATCGTTAAAGGTAGATTTATAGTTTAAATAAGCATCAAACAACCGATTGGTTTGTGTTTGCGAAAACTCTGTTCGAGCACCTGTTTGTAATCCTGTACCAGGAGCGTCTGATGTAGGTATATTTGGAGAAGTAATGGTTCGGCCATTACTATTCGATTGATCTAAACCAACATTAATTGTTGCGGTTATCTCATTAGTTAAACTATAATCTGATTTTAGGTTTGTTATAATTCGTCTAACTTCAGAAGTGTCGTCAACTAAATCTAGAAGAGCTACTGGGTTAGTAGTGGCTAAACCTCTTTGTCTATCACCATCTAACCAAGTAAAATAACCACCAAAAGGTGAATTTTCATCAAATACAGGTTGTGTAGGGTCAAATGCCACGGCTGCACCAATCGCACCTCTATTGGCAAATGTATTTTCCACATAAGATCCTCTAGCATTAAAACTTAATTTTAATTTTTCATCTAATAAGGTCGGGGATAAATTTAAAGCCCCTGTTAAACGGGAGAAGTTATCCTTTCTTAAAATACCATTTTGATTAGAGTAACCTAAAGAAACTCGCATTGGAACGCCAAATGCGTTACCTAATGCACTCGTGTTAAGCTCACCACCTGTGGCTTGATCAACATAAATTTCATCTTGCCAATCGGTGTTAGCATCTCCTAATCGATCTATTTGTGTAGGGTCTCCAATAGTTTGGACTAAATTTCTAAACTGTGAAGCATTTAAAACATCAACGGTTTCAATAGTGTTTCTAAACGTCCTATTAAAAGAGGTGTTAAATCTAAATTCAGCTGTGTCTTTACCTTTTTTTGTGGTGATTTGCACAACTCCATTTGCTGCACGAGAACCATAAATAGCAGTCGCTGAAGCATCTTTTAGGACTGTAATGCTTTCAATATCATTAGGATTAATAATATTTAAGGGGTTTCTAGAACCACCTACACCTCCATTATCAATCGGAACACCATCAATCACATAAAGTGGTTGACTATTTAATGATAATGAACCCAAACCTCTAATTGTAATATCTTGACCGTCTCCTGGTGCTCCAGATGCCGAGGTTACATTAACGCCTGCTATCTTACCAGTGATTAATTGTTGTGGTGAGTTAATAGGACCTTTATTAAAGTCTTTTGATGTTACTAAATCAACCGCGCCTGTTAAATCTTCTTTTTTAGCTGTTCCATATCCAATCACCACTACTTCTTCAAGTGTAGCTGTGTCTAATATAAGACTTACATCTATGACGTCTTGATTGATGTAATTGACTTTTTTTGTTTTAAAACCAAGATAAGAGAACACTAAAACTTGATCTTTTTCTACAACGATTGAGTAATTTCCGTCAAAATCAGTTGTAGTCCCTTTAGTGGTATTTTCAATTGAAATATTCACACCAGGGATTGGCACACCATCTTCGCCTACAACAGTTCCTTTAACAGATTGTTGAGCGAAAAGGCTAATGGGCAAAAACAGAAGGATTAAGCCCAATTTCATAAATGTTTGCATACTTAAAATTTTAAATTTTTGTTTAAATACTTTTACTTCCTGATGTTAAATATATGTAAAGAATAAATAGTTACAAATCCAACCATGTTACGATAACGTTTTCGTGTTGATAACTTTTCATATTATTTGTTTTATGCTAACATTTCTCATAAAAACACATTATTTTTAGCCTATAATTATTTTTTTATCAATATATGAGACAAAAACCTACCTTAAAAATTATCGCTAAAGAGTTAGATGTTTCAGTTTCAACAGTATCTAAAGCACTCCGAGATAGTAAAGAAATCAGTAAAGAAACAAAAGAAAAGGTAAGGGCATTTGCAAAATTGTACAATTACAAGCCAAATAACATTGCACTTAGTCTTAAAAATCGAAAAACTAAAACATTAGGGGTTATTATTCCAGAAATTGTACACCACTATTTTACAACGGTTATCTCTGGTATTGAAGAATACGCAAATTTACACGGGTATAATGTTATTGTTGGTTTATCAAATGAGTCTTTCGATAAAGAAGTATTAAACCTTGAAATGTTGGCTAATGGGAGTATTGATGGTTTTATTATCTCAATAGCTAAAGAAACTTTAGCAAAAAAAGATTACCATCATTTATTTGAAACCATAGATCAAGGTATTCCCATTGTGATGTTTGATCGAGTCTTAGATCAAATCATTTGTGATAAAATTATTGTTGATGATATTGCTACATCTAGAAAAGCGGTGCAAAAATTAGTTGATAGTGGTGCTAAAAAAATAGGTATAATTACAACAGAAGACTATGTAAGTGTTGGTAAACTTAGAGCTCAAGGTTATGTTGAAGCACTCCAGTTTAATGGTATAGACTTCAACAAAGCACTTGTTTTAAAAATAAAAGAATATGCGCATGATCAAGATGAACTTCTTTCCTTGGAATCTCAAATAAAAAATTATATTAAGCGCTACGAATTAGATGCCATCTTTGCGGTTAATGAACTTTATGCTATCACAGCGATGAAAGCTGCAAGAGAATTAGGTTATTCTATTCCTGAAGATATTCAATTTATAGGCTTTACAGATGGAGTGCTTTCCAAACATGCATTTCCGCCTCTTACAACAGTAAGTCAACACGGAAAGGAAATGGGAGCGCAGTCGGCTAAATTACTTATCGATCGCTTAGAAAGTACGACTGAAAAGGATGATGAGAATTATAGAACTATCGTAGTTGAAACGGATATCATAGAAAGAGATACCACAATTAATTCTAAAGGTTCATAATTTTTAATATATTTGCAAATAATCAAAACTTATACTTCTACTTCCTACATTTAGATAAGTTTTGAATTCTTTCACAACTTATCGTTTTAAATAAATTAAAACGATATGCAAAAACGTAAATTAGGTATAATTGAAATCTGGAACTTGAGTTTCGGGTTTTTAGGCATCCAAATGGGATTCGCATTACAAAATGCTAATGCAAGCCGTATACTCCAGAATTTTGGAGCTGATGTTCATCAACTATCTTGGTTTTGGATTATTGCGCCTCTTATGGGCTTAATAGTTCAGCCTATTGTTGGTCATTACAGTGATAAAACCTGGACAAAACTAGGTCGAAGGCGTCCTTATTTTTTAATAGGTGCTTTATTGGCTTCCATCGGCTTAATATTAATGCCACAAGCTGATATTTTTATCGCGTTTCTACCAGCATTATGGGTTGGTGCAGGTATGTTAATGATCATGGATGCATCATTTAACATAGCTATGGAACCATTCCGTGCTCTTGTAGCTGATAATTTAAGAGCCGACCAACGGACGCTTGGTTTTAGTGTGCAAACGGTTATTATTGGTATTGGGGCCGTGATAGGATCATTTTTACCTTACATTCTTAGTAATTATATAGGTATAAGTAATAAAGCGCCAGAAGGAACCGTGCCTGACCATCTTATTTATTCATTTATTATTGGCGCATTGGTTCTCGTGATATCTATCATAATCACAGTAGTAACCACCAAAGAATATTCGCCAGAAGAAATGAAAGCGATTGAAGTTTCTAAAGCTGAAGTTTCAGATCAAGAAGATGTGGTTGAAAAAGAGTCAAAGCTTATCGATATTTTTACAGATTTTGTAAAAATGCCAACTACTATGAAGCAATTAAGTTGGGTGCAGTTTTTTTCTTGGTTTGGTTTGTTTGGGATGTGGGTGTTTTCTACACCAGCAATCGCACAGCATTTTTATAACTTACCACCTAGCGACTCAACAAGTGAGGCCTTTAACGAAGCAGGAGATTGGGTAGGCGTCCTTTTTGGTGTTTACAATTTTGTTTCTGTTTTCGTGGCTCTATCTCTACCAACTGTAGCAAAAAAAATTGGTCGTAAACGCACTCATAAATATGCATTAATTATAGGTGGTATAAGTTTGCTGTCCATGTATTTTATGCCTAACGAAGACTGGCTTATCTTGTCAATGGTTGGTGTAGGTGTTGCTTGGGCAAGTATTTTAGCTATGCCTTATGCTATATTAGCAGGTTCTAT
This sequence comes from Psychroflexus sp., assembly GCA_965656295.1. Classification (GTDB taxonomy): domain Bacteria; phylum Bacteroidota; class Bacteroidia; order Flavobacteriales; family Flavobacteriaceae; genus Psychroflexus. Next base: position 7,126 of record CBFHKB010000001.1, on the reverse strand, counting down.
AAATCCAAAAAAAATGGGTGTTTACATGGGGATTTTTAACTTCTTTATTGTTATTCCTCAAATTATTAATGCCTTAATTGGCGGGCCTTTAGTGAAGTACGCTTATGGCAATCAAGCTGTTTTTGCTATTGTAATGGCTGGTATAAGCTTTTTAATAGCGGCAGCTTTAGTGGCCAAAGTAAAAGATGACGATGATATTAAAACTCAACAAAAATGATTTCAACTAACGCATTTATATTTGATCTTGATGGGGTTATTGTAGATACCGCTAAGTTCCATTTTTTAGCCTGGAAAAACCTAGCTAATTCTATTGGTATTAATTTTACAGAAAATGAAAACGAACAGCTCAAAGGTGTTAGTCGGGTTAAATCTCTTGAAAAGATACTAGAATGGGGAAATAAATCTCTTAATAGCGAAAAATTTAATGCTTTGATGCATCAAAAAAACGTAGAATACTTGAGTTTTGTTGATCAAATGACAGAAGCTGATATTCTTCCCAATGTAAAGTCAACTTTAGATTATTTAAAGTCACAACAACTCCCCATCGCTTTAGGTTCAGCTAGTAAGAATGCCAAGCGAATCCTAGATCATGTTAATTTAACGCATTATTTTGACGTAATTGTAGACGGTAATGTCGTGACTAAAGCAAAACCTGACCCTGAAGTCTTTTTGGAGGCTTCTCGTCTCTTAGGAGTTTCGCCCAAACAAGCTGTGGTGTTTGAAGACTCCTTATCTGGCATAAAAGCAGCAAATGCAGCCCAAATGCTAAGTATTGGTATAGGAAGTCCAGATGTTCTTTATGAAGCCAATCACGTATTTACTGATTTTACTAAAATCAGTCATTCCTTTTTAAAAAAAATCCAAAATCAATAAATTAAAGAAACAATGAATCAAGATTATATCACCCCAAATAAATGGTCTATTATTGAAGAAGGCTTTGATGCTTCCCGAGTAAAGTCATCAGAAAGTCTGTTTAGTATAGGAAATGGCGCCATGGGACAACGAGCTAATTTTGAAGAAGATTATTCAGGACCTAGCTTTCAAGGTAGTTACATTGCCGGTGTTTACTACCCTGATAAAACCCGAGTGGGTTGGTGGAAAAACGGTTATCCAGAATACTTTGCCAAAGTTTTAAATGCGCCTAACTTTATAGGTATACATATTGAAGTTGAAGGTGTCGTATTTGATTTAAATACCTGCACAGATATAAAGCATTACAAACGAGAATTAAATATGAAAGAAGGGTGGCACAAACGAAGTTTTGAAGCTACACTTCCCAATCAAATTACAATTAAAGTTGAAGCTATTCGTTTTTTAAGTTTAACTCATGATGAAGTTGGGGTAATAAATTACAAAATTACACCATTAAACACAACAGCAGAAATTACATATACACCCTACATAGATGCTGGTATTACCAACCAAGATACCAATTGGGACGATAAATTTTGGCAAGTTCGCGATGGACAGCTAGACCAACACCAAGGCTTTATAAAGTCGCATACCATGAAAACAGAATACCATGTATGTACTTTTATGGAGTCTCACTTTTTTTTAAATGAAGAGAAACTTGATTTAGTTCCTAAGTCAAAACAATCAGAGACAAAACTACAGTTAAGCTATACCACAAAGGTAAAAGCAAACCAAACCTTTACGATTCATAAGTTTGCAGGTTATACAACTTCATTAAACCATCCTCAAGCACAATTAGTTGAAGCTTCTAAAGCGGTATTAGATCTAGCGACACAAAAAGGATTTGAAGGTTTGTTAGCTGAACAAAAAGAGGCCTGGGCATCCATATGGCATATGAGTGACATCAGTATTAAAGGCGATGTGAAAGCTCAACAAGGTATACGATTTAATATCTTTCAGCTCAATCAAACCTATTTAGGTAAAGACGCTCGTTTAAATATAGGTCCAAAAGGCTTTACAGGAGAAAAATACGGCGGAAGCACCTATTGGGATACCGAAGCTTACTGCCTTCCTTTCTACATGGCAACCAAAAATCAAGAGGTGGCCAGAAATCTACTGGTTTACCGCTATAAACATTTAAATAAAGCCATAGAAAACGCAGAAAAACTAGGTTTTAAAAATGGTGCAGCTTTATACCCAATGGTGACTATGAATGGTGAAGAGTCTCATAACGAATGGGAAATCACTTTCGAAGAAATTCACCGTAATGGTGCTATTGCTTATGCCATTTATAATTACACAAAATACACCAATGATTATTCGTACATCCCTGAAATGGGAATGGAAGTGTTAATTGCTATTGCTAGGTTTTGGCAACAACGCGCAACGTATTCTACTCAAAAAAATAAGTATGTTATTTTAGGCGTTACTGGACCAAATGAATATGAAAACAACGTTAACAATAATTTTTATACCAATTACATCGCTAAATGGTGTATCGATTATACTCTAGAGGCATTCGAGAAGCTTAAAACCGATTTTACTTCAGATTGGTCGCGTATTAAGCAAGTAACTAAACTCAGTGATCAAGAGCTGCTTAAAATGAAAGAGGTTGCCGATGAAATGTATTTACCTTATTCAGAAGAGCATCAAGTTTACCTCCAACAAGATGGCTTTTTAGATAAAGAGATGATTACAGTTAAGGAGCTTGACCAGTCTCAACGGCCAATTAATCAGTTTTGGTCATGGGATCGCATCTTAAGATCGCCATACATTAAACAAGCCGACACCTTGCAAGGCTTCTATTTTTTTGAAGATCACTTTAGTACACAGCAATTAAAACAGCACTTTGATTTTTATGAGCCATTTACTGTTCACGAATCTTCACTTTCACCTTGTGTTCATAGTATTCAAGCTGCATTATTAGATCGTATGGAGCAAGCTTATGAGTTTTATTTGAGAACCTCTCGCTTAGATTTAGACGATTACAATAAAGAAGTAGAAGAAGGATGTCATATTACATCAATGGCGGGGACGTGGATGAGTATTGTTGAAGGTTTTGGTGGTATGCGTGTGAAACAAAATAAGTTACATTTTGCCCCAAAAATCCCTAAACAATGGGAAGCTTATTCGTTTAAAGTTAATTTCAGAAATACCATAGTTACGGTTAATGTTACCAAAAGAGATACACACTTTAGTATTCAAGGTCAACAAGCTTTAGAAATTGTGGTCAATGGACAAACTCAAACTTTAACCCCTGAGGTGGTGAAAGTTTAATTTTAACTAACAGCGGCTTAAGCTAAGCCGTTTAGATTTTTTCTTATGCTAAAACTACGTCTCTTTATTTTAATTGTCTTGGTTTCAAGTGGCTTTTTTGCGCAATCCCAACTAAGAATTGAACCTCCTTTTTGGTATGCTGGTTTTGAGTCTGAAACACTTCAGCTCTTAGTGCATTATGAAACGATAGGTGAGGTAACTTCAGTTGAAGTTGATGCCAAACACGTTAAACTAATAAAACTTCATAAAGCTGAAAGTCCTAACTACTTGTTTATAGATTTACGTGTTCCCAATTCTGCTTCTGCTGAAGATTTTAAAATTCATTTTAATTGGGAAGATGGTCAAACAAGGTCTAGCACTTATCAACTCAAAGCTAAGCAACAAGTATCAGAAAAAGTACAAGGCTTTGATAGCTCAGATGCCATCTACTTAATCACCCCTGATCGATTTGCAAATGCAGATTTAAGCAATGATAGTTTTGATAACCTAAGAGAAATAGGTGTTGATCGGAGTGATGATTATGCACGCCATGGCGGTGATATAAAAGGAATTACCAATCATTTAGATTACATCGAACAACTAGGGTTTACAAGTATTTGGCCAACACCAATGCTTGAAAATAACATGTTTGAAGCTTCTTATCACGGTTATGCGATTACTGATTATTATAAAGTTGACCCAAGATTTGGAACACTCGAAGACTACGAGACTTTAGCTCGAGAACTCCAAAAGCGTGGCATGAAATTGATTATGGATATGGTGGTTAATCACTGTGGTCGTGAACATTGGTGGATGAAAGATTTACCATTTAGCAATTGGGTTAATTATCAAGAGAGTTTTGAGCGTGGCGATGAGGTTCAAGTTTCTAACCATCGCCGAACGACTAATCAAGATGCCTATGCTTCTAAGTATGATGCTGATTTAATGACTCAAGGTTGGTTTGTGCAAACCATGCCTGATTTAAATCAGAGGAATCCGTTTTTAGCAACATATCTTATTCAAAATTCAATTTGGTGGATTGAAACCTTACAATTAAATGGTATAAGACAAGATACTTATCCCTATCCTGATAAAAAATTTATGGCACAATGGGCTAAAGCCATCATGACCGAGTATCCTAACTTTAATATTGTGGGAGAAGAGTGGAGTTATAATCCGCTTTTGGTAGGGTATTGGCAAGATGATCAAGACAATTCGGATGGGTATAAGTCTTATTTAAAGTCAACAATGGATTTTCCCATGCAAAAAGCAATTGTTGAAGGATTAAAGGAAGAAGAAACTTGGGGAACAGGTTTGATTAAAATTTATGAATCTTTAGCAAACGATTTTCATTATCCTAACCCACAATCAATTTTAATTTTTCCTGATAATCACGATAAAAGTAGAATATATACTCAGCTTGACGAAAATCTTAGGTCTACTAAAATGGCAGTAGGACTTATGTTGAGTCTTCCCCGAATTCCTCAAATTTACTATGGTACAGAAATTTTAATGGATGATACCGAAAAACCTGGCGACCATGGTTTGATTAGAACAGACTTTCCTGGAGGTTGGCCTGATGATTCTGTATCGGTGTTTGAGGAGAAAGGCTTAACGACTAAGCAACTTGAGATGAAATCGTTTTTAAGTCAAATTCTAAACTTCAGAAAACACTCAAAAGCCTTAACACAAGGAAGTACAATACATTTTGCACCTTTTAATGGGGTTTATGTGCTGTTTAGGCAATACCATAACGAAACGGTTATGATTGTTTTGAATAAAAATAATAGTCCTACAACCATTAATTTAAATCGATTTAAAGAACTACAACTAAATGCTAAGCGCTTTAAGAATGTAATGACGTTACAAGACTTTAAATGGGGTAAAGAATTAAAGATTTTACCAGGAATTTCAATATTTGAGTCTCTATGATGAAGCCGATATTACTTGCAGGTCTTTGTATACTAGTTGCTTGTCAAAATGTACAAACATTTAAATCTTACGAAGCGGAGTTAAGTAAACTTGGTTTTGAAAAAGTAGATTCTATCAAGTTAGCAAGTGGTCACTTATACCGCATCACAAATTTTGAGTCGGCTTATGTCTCTAAACGAAATGTGGATATTTGGTTGCCAGACACCTATGATCATCAATTAAAACATCAAGTTTTAATAATGCATGACGGTCAAATGCTGTATGATTCTACCACCACCTGGAATCATCAAGAATGGCAACTTGATGAGCACTTAACCAACTTAATTGAAACCCAGAAAGTCTTACCAACATTAGTGATTTCAACTTGGAATGTCACAAAAGATCGACATAGTGATTATTTTCCTCAAAAGCCATTTGATTTCTTACCTGATTCTACTCGCTCGGCATTAATTCAGTATAATTTGAAGAATAGCCATCGATTATTTCAGCAATTACCCAACTCTGATGCTTATTTGAAATTTTTAGTCGAAGAAGTCAAACCAATGGTCGATACCACATTGAAGGTTTACACTAATAAAGAGTATACAACAATTGGTGGCTCAAGTATGGGTGGTTTAGTATCATTTTATGCCTTAGCTGAATATCCAGAGGTTTTTGGACAAGCCATGTGTTTATCAACGCATTGGCCTGGTGCATTGCCCTATGCAGCTAATCCTTTTCCACAAGCTTTTTTTGAGTATTTAGAGCCTAAATTAGAGCACTTAAACGAGCATTCATTTTACTTTGATTTTGGAACTAAAACTTTAGATTCTTTATACCCAAAATATGAATTGGCGGTGAACCGTTTATTTCAAGGACATGGTTTTAGCTCTAGAGAGTTTAAAAACCTTAAGTTTAACGGTGCAAACCATTCAGAACACTCTTGGCAACAACGCTTGTCAATTCCGCTTCAATTTACTTTAAAGTCTCCAAAAGATGAAGTTATTAATTAAATGTTTACTATTTTTTTGGTGTGCTATTGTTTTCGCGCAACATCCAGAACGAGTTTATGAGTCTTACGAAATTAAGGATCAATACCTCCAAATTAATGTCTCTGATGGCATATACCAACTTTCGCAGTTTAATGATCACATTTTAAACATAGAATTTATACCTACTATCGATCAAGTATCGAAAAGTTCACATGCGATCCAACATGAACCATCATATTTTAATCCAGAGGTTTTAGAAACTAATAACTTGATTCAGTTTAAAGCTAAAGCGATTACAGTCAAGCTTCAAAAGTCACCTTTTAAGATTAGTTATTATTATAAAGATAAGTACAAAACATCTGAAAAGCATGGCTATACCTCACATGAAGATCATTTCAAAATCCAACTTAACCTAACTGAAACCGAAGTTTTATTTGGTGGAGGTTCAAGAGCACTTGGTATGAATAGGCGAGGGCATAAGTTGCAACTTTATAATCGTGCGCATTATGGTTATCAAACCAAGTCTGAGTTAATGAATTTTACGATGCCTTTGGTGATTTCATCCCAGCAATACCTTGTGCATTTCGACAATCCTAATACAGGTGTTTTAGATTTAGACAGTCAGCATAACAACACCTTAAGTTATACCACTAAAAATGGAGCTAAACGTTACCAATTGGTTTTTGGTGATACTTGGGAAGATTTGATAAAGCAATATACTTACTTAACTGGACGCCAATATATTCCGCCGCGATGGGCATTTGGAAATTTTTCTAGTCGCTTTGGATACCACTCACAAGAGGAAGTCTTACAAACCATTGAGGCCTTTAGATCTAAACACATTCCTGTCGATGCTGTAATTATAGATTTATATTGGTTTGGAAAGACCATACGAGAAACCATGGGTAACCTTAGCTTTGACACCGACTCGTTTCCAAAGCCTAAGAAAATGATTAAAAAACTAAAGCGTCAAGGCGTAGAAACGGTTTTGATTACCGAGCCATTTATACTTTCTACATCTAAGCGATGGGAAGAGGCCGTTAAAAACGACATTT